>CAYWLT010000276.1:0-3620 GCA_964459295.1 uncultured Thermodesulfobacteriota bacterium | reverse complement strand
ACCGCGCGACGCACGTTCCCGTCGGCGAGGACCAGAAGCAGCACCTGGAGCTGGCCCGCAACATCGCCGGCATGTTCAACCGGAAGTTCACGGTCGACTACTTCACCTTGCCCGAGCCGATGATCCTCGGCGAGGCGACGCGGGTGATGTCGCTGCGCGACGGTACCAAGAAGATGAGCAAGTCCGACCCGTCCGAGCAGTCGCGCCTCAACTTGGTCGACGATGCCGACACCATCGCCCAGAAGATCCGCCGGGCGAAGTCGGACAGCCTGTCGGGCGTCACCTATGACCGGAATCAGGCTAAAATCACCATCGTCAAGGTTCCCGACCGGCCCGGTACCGCCTCAAAGATTTTCACCCCCATCTCGCAGGCCTCGATCAACGTGGATATGATCATCCAGAACGTGAGCGAGGACGGGTTTACCGATCTGACCTTTACCGTTCCGGAAACCGAGGTGAGCCGGGCCTTGGAGGTGGTTAGTCTGGCCGCACAGGACATCGGCGCCGCCACAGTGCTGTGCAACAAGGACATTGCCAAGGTTTCCATTATCGGCGTGGGCATGCGCAGCCATGCCGGTGTCGCCGCCAAGATGTTTGAGGTGCTGGCGGGCGAGGGCATCAACATAATGATGATCAGCACCTCGGAGATCAAGGTTTCCTGTGTGGTGGACACGAAGTACACCGAGCTGGCGGTGCGGGTGCTGCATGATGCCTTCGGGCTGGGAGAGCAGCCGGCACCCGCTGCGGGGTAGCATCATTCCGCTGCCGGGGGGAGGCATTCTATGCAGGAAGTAAAACTGTACGACACCACCTTGCGCGACGGGTCGCAGGCGGAGGATATCGCCTTCACCGTCGAGGACAAGCTGCGCATCGCCCGCAAGATTGATGAGCTAGGCATCCATTATATCGAGGGGGGGTGGCCGGGGTCGAATCCCAAGGACGCGCAGTTTTTCAAGGAGGCGCGTGACCTTCCGCTCAAGCACGCCACCATCGTCGCCTTCGGCAGCACCGCCCGGGCCGGCACCCCGCCGGAAGAGGACCGCAACCTGAAGGCGCTGGTCCGGTCCCGCACCGGGGCGGTGACCATTTTCGGCAAAAGCTGGGACGTCCATGTCCGGGAGGCGCTGCACATCAGCCTCGAGGAAAACCTGCGGCTGATTACCGATACCGTCGCCTATCTCAAGCAGCAGTGCGCCACGGTATTTTTTGACGCCGAGCACTTCTTTGACGGCTTCGCCGCGAACCCTGCCTATGCGCTGAAGACCGCGCAGGCGGCGGCCCGGGCCGGGGCGGCCTGCGTCGTCCTGTGCGACACCAACGGGGGAACGCTGCCGGACACCCTGCGGAGCGTCATCGGCGAGGTGCAGGGACACCTGCAGGGAACCCATCTGGGCATCCACACCCACAATGACGCGGAGGTGGCGGTCGCCAACAGCATCATCGCGGTGCGGCTGGGCGTCAGCCAGGTCCAGGGAACCATCAACGGCATGGGCGAGCGCTGCGGCAACGCCAATTTATGCTCCATCATACCCAACCTGGTGCTGAAGCTGAAGATACCCTGCATCACCCCGAAGCAGCTTGTCCGGCTGCAGGAGGTATCCCGCTTCGTCTATGAGCTGTCAAACCTGCAGCCGCTCAGCCACCAGCCTTATGTGGGGAGGAGTGCCTTTGCCCACAAGGGCGGCGTCCACGTGAGTGCCATCGCCAAGAAGCCCCGGACCTACGAGCACATCGTTCCCGGCCTGGTGGGCAATGTGCAGCGGGTTCTCATCTCCGACCTCTCCGGCAAGAGCAGCATTCTGCAGAAGGCGCGGGAGTTCAAGATCAACATTTCCAGCAAGGACCCGGTGGTGCAGGAGATCATGGAGCGCTTAAAACATCTTGAAAACCAGGGCTATCAGTTCGAGGGAGCCGAGGCCTCGTTTGAGCTGCTGATGATGGAAGCGCTGGGCACCCGGCGGCGGTATTTCGAGCTGGTGGGGTTCCGGATCATTGACGAGCGCCGCCGCGGGGATGAGAGCTCCTGTGAAGCGACGATCATGCTCCGGGTGGGCGGCAGGACCGAGCATACCGCCGCGCTGGGAAACGGGCCGGTGAACGCGCTCGACAATGCCCTGCGCAAGGCGCTGGAAAAATTTTATCCCCAGCTCAAGGAGACCTCGCTCATCGATTACAAGGTGCGGGTGCTTTCCTCGGGGCAGGGAACCGCCTCGCGGGTGCGGGTGCTGGTGGAATCAGGAGACGGGACCCATACCTGGGGAACCGTCGGCGTGTCGGAAAATATTATCGAGGCCAGCTGGCAGGCCCTGGTTGACAGCATTAATTACAAGCTGTATAAAGATGAACGAAGATAGTCCTCTTTTCAGTTACGCGCAGTGCCGGATCATGCTCTGTCTGGTGATCGGGTTGCTGGCCCTGTTGTGCTACCGTTCCAAGCTGCCCGCCGGGTCCGACGCGCCCGGATCTCACGCGGCGGCAGCGGGCCGCCGGCCGCGCCTGGTGGTGGAAATATCCGGTGCGGTTGCCCGGCCGGGGGTGTACTGCTTTTTCCATGAGGCGGATTGGGCGGCGGTAATACGGGCGGCGGGCGGTCTGAAGAAAAAAGCCTGCATGCCGCGGGATATGCTGACCACGGTGCCGCTGAACGGCTCGATGCTTGCCATCGGAGCCGCTCCCGCCTCCAGCAGGGTAACCCAGATGGATCCCGCCAAGCGGTTTCTCTATTTCGTGCCGTTCGGGATCAATCGGGCAAGCGCGGAGGAGCTGTTGCTGGTGCCGGGGATCGGAGAAACCACCGCGCGGGCCATCGTCTCCTACCGGCAGCGGCAGGGCGGTTTTGCGCGGCTCGAGTCGCTGCTGGACGTCCCGGGCATCGGACGGCATACTTTCGAAAAAATGAAGGACCACCTGACCCTTTGAACGTCAGTCGGGCGGCGCGAGGAAGCCCCGGGCGTTGAGCCGGAGAATCCGCTGCCGCATGCCCTCCTCCAGGGCAAGGGTGTTGAAATAGTGTGCGTAGGAGAGGATTTCCTCGATGGGGTTTGAGACGATGACGGCATCGGATCCCAGCAGTATCCGGGTATGATGGGTCTGGAAGAAGGAACAATAGCGCGGGTTATTTTTCTTAAGCAGCGCGATGAGATAGGCGGGATCGGTGTAGGTGTTTTTGAACCGCTGCAGCAGCGCGTCCATCCTGCGCAGGCTGTATCCCAGGTGGGGAATGCATATCCTGAGGCGCGGGTATGAAACGAGCATCTCGCACATCCAGTCAAAATGCTCGGAGAGGTTCACATGATAGAGCAGGGGCAGGCCGCGATCCTGGGCATAGCTGAACAGATCCTGCTGGATGGCAAGATAGCGGTTGCGCGGGATGCCCAGGGCCTGGGGAATGCCCCGGACGCCCAGCACACGGTCGTCGGTCGGCATATAAGCGCCCTTAATGCCCGCCCATCCCGCTATGCCGGAAGCGCTTACCACCCCGGTGAGATGTTCAGCTACAAAGCGCACGTCGATGAAGGGAGCGATGATTTCTGCAAGGCGGTATTCCCGCATCCATGCGTTGAGCAGGGCGGTTTCATCGCTATTGCCCGCCTCCAGCACCGGGCGAATATGTTCCGGTG
>CAYWLT010000275.1:0-3643 GCA_964459295.1 uncultured Thermodesulfobacteriota bacterium | reverse complement strand
ATTTCAATCGTACTGGTTAATACGGAACATCCCGAAAATATCGGCGCGGCGGCCCGCTGCATGAAGAACATGGGTATGAAGGAACTCATATTGATCAACCCGGTTCCTTATCAGCGATTGGAGGCCTATGCGCTGGCGCACCGCTCGCGGGACATCCTGGATAAAGCGCTGGTGTATGACAATTTGGCGGAGGCCTTAAAGCCGTTCGCTTTTGTCATCGGAACCACCCAGCGGGTGCGGGGGCGCCACTATCCGCTGCACACGCCTTCCCATATTGTCGGGGAGGTGGAGAAGCGCGGGCCGAAGACCAGGATTGCCCTTGTCTTTGGCCGTGAATCAAGGGGACTTACCAACGAGGAACTGAGATGCTGCCATATGATTTCGACCATTCCCACCGCATTGCGCCAGCCCGCCCTCAATCTGGCGCAGGCCGTAATGGTATACGGTTATGAATTATATAAGTCCTTCAGGGAGGGCGGGGGTAAAGAGGTGTTTTCCTGGGACCTGGCGCACAACCACGAGATCTATCACATGTATGAACACATGGATGCTTGTCTGCAGAGCATACGCTTTCATCCCCGGGTGGACATCAAGGATTTTATTGATCGGTTCAGAAGGGTGCTGGGCAGAATTGCCCTTGAAAGGAGAGATGTAAAGCTCTTCCACAAGCTGTTTGCCGAAGTGGAGAGGGCGGTGAGGAAGAGGGGAGAGCGGCAGGAGGGTGTTTGATTCTGGAAGCAGTATACAGTCCCTTGCGGGGGTGATGGAGTAATGGAGTGCTGGGGAAATGTAAAAATCCAAATGCCAGAGAAATGTCAAAGCTCAAAGGTGGATGGTGGATATAGTCGCAGGCTTCAGCCCGCGGTCCCGTGAGGCGTAGGTTAAATAATCCGCCTGAACCTGCTGTTTTTGCTGTAAACTGGAAACTGTAAACCGTCAACGGTAAACTTTTTTTCTCTGTAACCCGTGCACTCTGAACCCTCTTTTTTCAAGGAGATAGCCATGGAAAGAATCCATAAGACCTATTGCAGCATGTGTGAGCGTATCTGCCGTATGCAGGTGGCGGTAAGCGGCGACAGGGTGACCAGGGTGGAGGGGTGGGAAGAGGATCTCATGAATAAGCGGGATTTGTGCGTCAAGGGATATGCCGCCCTTGACGTCATGTACGCGCCGGACCGCCTGCGATACCCGATGAAAAAGGAAAACGGCGGGTGGAAGCGGCTGAGCTGGGATGAAGCGCTTGACCTGCTTGCCGGAGCCCTGACCCGCATAAAAGAGCGCCATGGGGCTGACAGCCTCTGCGTTTATCACGGGCATACCTATGTCAAGAGCTGCATTGCCCTGTTCTGCGTGAAGCGCTTTATGCATGCCTATGGATCGGCCAACCTCTGCTCCGCGGCCAGCGAGTGTTTTATTCCCCACCTGCTCAACGGGATCGTTACCTTCGGCGGCCCGGCCTTTGCCGACGTGAGGCGCAGCAAAACCATCGTGATCTGGGGATCAAATCCCTTTGCCACCGGCAGCATGGCCGCCGGCAGCCTGCCGCGCACCATAAGGCTGTTTACCGAGCTCAAAAAAAAGGGGACTGTCTTTATGGTCATCGATCCCCGGACGCCCACCGTTGCCGCTCTGGCCGACCTGCATATAAGGCTGCGGCCGGGCACGGACGGCGCCCTGGCCCTGGGCATGATGCGGGTGATGATTGATGAAGATATCTACGATAAGGAATACGTAAAAAATTACACATCGGGATTTGAAGAGCTGAAGGAGATGGTGCGCGGGTATAGTCTGGAGGAGGTTGAGAAGATCACCATGGTCCCTCGGTGCGACATTGTAAAGGCGGCCCGCATGATTGCCGGGGGCGGGCCTGCCGGCATTATGCCCGGAACGGGAACCGAGCATCAAACCAATACCGTTCAGACTCTTCGTGCCCTCTCCATCCTGCTTGCCCTGACCGGCAATATTGACGTCCCCGGCGGCAACACCTTCCTTTCACCCACGGTTTTCACCCCGGCCCAGATTGAGGATGCGGCCGCTCCGCCCGGGAAGCCCATCGGCATGGATGAACACCCCATGTTTGTAAGCATGATCAACCAGGCCCAGGCGCTGGCGGTGCTGGAAAAGGTCACGACCGGATCGGAGAGTCCGATAAAGGCCTTCATCAGCGCCGCCGGATCGCCGCTGCCCGAACTTGCCAACAGCAACAAAATGCGGGAGATGTTCGGCAAAATGGAGTTCACCGCCGCCATTGATCTGTTTATGACCGAGACCGCGCGCCATGCGGACCTGGTCCTTCCCGCCGCTTTTTTTCTGGAGCGGGAAGAGATTGCCACCATGCCGCTCAGCCTGCAGACGCGTGCGATTGACGGCGGGGAGTGCTGGCCGGACTGGCGCTTCTGGTGGGAGCTGGCAAAGCG
Source organism: uncultured Thermodesulfobacteriota bacterium (assembly GCA_964459295.1). Taxonomy (GTDB): domain Bacteria; phylum Desulfobacterota; class WTBG01; order WTBG01; family WTBG01; genus CAZWCD01. The sequence goes on along the minus strand of CAYWLT010000275.1, from coordinate 1,226 downwards.
CATGGGGTATGATAAACACTTTCCCTGGGAGGGATTTGACCAGCTTGCGGACTTTGTGCTGCAGCCGACCGGGGCTACGGTGGAGGAGCTGAAAAAGCATCCTGAAGGAATTATCCATGCAATGGAGCCGGGCCAGTTCTTAAGGGATGGATTTTATACCTATTCGGGCAAGATCGAGCTGTATTCACGCTCCCTTGAGGCAAACGGTTACGATCCCCTTCCGGTATATCGGGAACCCATGGAGAGTGTCAGGAGCGCGCCTGAGCTTGCCCGGGAGTACCCCCTGACCTTGACCACCGGCGGCCGTCATCCGGCTTTCACTCATTCGCAGCACCGGAACATACCCGGTCTGAGAAAACTGTCACGTGGACCGAGTCTGGAAATCCATCCCGAGACCGCGCTTGAATGCCAAGTAATGGACGGTGACCGGGTAAAGGTGATCTCGCCCCGCGGGACGGTCACCGTCCGGGCTCAGGTGACTGACAAAATCATGCCCCGGGTGGTGCATCTTCCGCACGGCTGGATTGAGGCGGATTGCAATGTGTTGACCGACCACGTTAAGCGGGATCCCATTTCAGGTTTCCCCGGGCTAAAATCATCACTTTGCCGGGTGGAAAAGGTTGAGCCGCACCAGGCGGGATAAGCATGTCCGGTTGAAAACAGTTGCAGAAGAAAACAGTACCCCTAACCCCAAAGAGATTGTGTCATAATGCATTTTGCGGCGGTAGCCGAAGAATCTCTATTTTTAACTCATTGAATCTATGAGATTCTTCACGGAGTTTATCCTGAGCAAAAAACGGAGATTCTTCGCTACGCAAAGAATGACAAGCGAAGGCTTCAGCATGAGCAACAGGGTGTCTTCCTCATTATGACACAGTCACAAAGGGGCGAGGGGGTATATAATGATTCTAACTTCCTCATAAAGCTGGTAACAAATCTTTGGTCCACTCTTTTCCAAGGGAGCGTAGGTGAAATAAAGATTCCCTCTACCCTCCGGGGAGAGGGTTAGGATGAGGGGGCACACTGAATCTAGGGTACCTCTAAAAATTCACCATACAATCTCGTTCTGTCATGCCCGCGAAAGCGGGAATCCATAAAAATCAAACGCATGGATTCCCCGATCAAGTCGGGGAATGACAAGAAAATGAATAATTAGAGGTTCCCTCTATTATCGGGTTAAACAGCAGTGTAATGACATATGGCAAAAAAATTTTTAGGCATTGATA
>CAYWLT010000274.1:0-3647 GCA_964459295.1 uncultured Thermodesulfobacteriota bacterium | reverse complement strand
ACACACTCCTTGCTGGCGTTGCGGACGTCGCCCTCATCAAACATCTCTCCCTCGGACAGGGTGGTCCAGTCCCGCACTTGCAAAAAGGACGGGGTGGTGCCGTAAATGGACATGGGCACCCAATTGCGGTTGCCGTAGACCACCTGGGTCCGGGCCCGGATCACCGGTGCCGCGCTGGCGACCACCGGACATTCCTGCAGGATTGCCTCGCAGTCCCCCGGAGTGAGGGTCATTACGCTGCCGGCGCCGAAGCTCACGCCGCCGCTCGCGGCGGTGCCGGGAAGAATCATCAGGTTGTTCGCCCCCATGCTGGCAATGGTCCGCTGAATGGCGGCGGAGGACCCTTTGCCGATGGCCATCATGACGATGACCGCGGAAACCCCGATAATGATGCCCAGGGTGGTCAGCATGGCGCGCATCGGGTTGCGCCGGAGCGCCCGCATGGCGGTCTTGACGGTCCGGTATACTTTCATGGCCCGACTCCGGCGGCCATGGCGGCATCGGCAAAACCTCCGGTCCGGGGCTCCGGCGGGGCGGAGGATTCATCGATAATCACCCCGTCCCTGATCCCCACCGTTCGTCCGGCGTGGCGGGCAACTGCGGGATCGTGCGTCACTAAAATAATGGTGAGATGTTCTTCCTGGTTGAGTTGCTGAAACAGGCGCAGCACTTCCTCGCTGGTGCGGGAATCAAGATTGCCGGTCGGCTCATCCGCCAGCAGCAATGTCGGCCGGTTGATCAGGGCCCGGGCGATTGCCACCCGCTGCTGCTGCCCTCCCGATAGCTGCGAGGGCTCGTGATGGAAACGGTCTCCCAGATCAACCCGGTTGATCAATTCCATGGCCCGATGCCGGACTTCCCGATCCGAAAGATGCTCCATGGTGTAGGAGAGGGGCAGCATGACGTTCTCCAGCGCGCTGGTACGGGGCAGCAGATTAAAATTCTGGAACACGAAGCCGACCTTGTGGTTGCGCAGCAACGCCCGTTCATCGGAGGACAGGCAGGACACCTCCCGCCCGTCCAGCCGGTACTCTCCCGATGTGGGGTGATCCAGGCAGCCCAGTATATGCATCAGCGTGCTTTTGCCCGAACCCGAGGCCCCCCGCAGTGCGAGAAGCTCACCGCTTTCAACGGAAAGCGATACCCCTTTCAGCACCGGGACATCAAGTTCGCCGAGATGGTAGGTCTTGCAGATATTGTTCAGTTCTATCAATGCCACAGACGCCTCCGTCAAGCGCTCGTGAGTGCAGACTGTTTCATCAGGGCTGTGGTTTTTATCTTTCAGGAGCCCGGTTCCGTCTCATGGTTTGGGGGGTAAACGGGTTGGCGACGGTTTGTTGAGCCTTTTCGGTCCGCTCCCCGATGATTACCTCCAATCCTTCAGCGAGCCCGTCACCCTCGACCTCGGTTGAGGTGCCGTCGCTCATGCCCGCAGTGACCATAATCGGCCGCACCTGTCTTCCCTCCTGAACCCACAGCATACCCTGGCGGCCCTTGCCGTTGGACGGTGCGGCCTGTCCCGATGGTTGCCGTTCCCTGCCCTTCGCCGTATCTCCGCCTGCAGGGCTGTCAAGCAGCATGCGAAACTTGGGGACAACCTGGCCGGTCTGGGGGGTCCATCTCAGGGCAGCCTTGGGAACGAGCAGAATCTCCTTTTTCCGGCTTAATTCAAACTCCACGTTAGCGGTAAGATACGGCAGCAGCTTGCCGTTGGAATTGTCGGTAATCACCTCCACCGTATAGGTAACCACGTTTTGGGTCATGGTGGCATTCAGCCGGATTTTACCCACCTCGCCGCGAAATTCTTCCCCCGGGTAGGCGTCCACGGTAAAATGTACCGGCTGGCCCGGGTGAATGGAGCCGATGTCCGCCTCGTTGACCGCTACCCAGACCTGCATGCGCCTGAGATCCTTGGCGATAAGGAAAAGGCTGGGGGCATTTAAGCTGGAGACAACCGTCTGACCGATGTTTACTCTGCGGTCAACAATGACCCCTTTGACCGGAGAGGTGATGGTGCAGTAACGAAGGTTTCGCTGCGCCCGCTGCAGCGTCGCCTGGGTCTGGGCAACCGTATCCCTGGCCTGCGCGATAGATGCTTCGCCGACGGCCAGATTGGCTTGCGCGGTTTCATAGCCCGATTTGTACGCGTCATAGCTGGCTTCCGCCAGCGCGTCGGACGGTCCCAGTTTCTCGGCTCTCTTCCAGTCCCGTTCAGCCTGGTACAGTTTTGCCTTTAACTGCCCGAGGTCGGCCTCGGCGCGCTGCACCCCGGTCTTGGCCGCCATCATCTGAGCGCTGGCCAGCGCCACATCCGCGGCGTACAGTGAATCGTCGATCTGAGCGAGCACGGTTCCTTCCTCCACGACGGAACCGTAGTCAATAATTTTGCCGTTCCTGTCTTTGCCGAAGTAAATAATCTGTCCGGCCACCTGGGCGCCCACGTCGATCACTTCTTCCGGTTCCACCGTGCCGGTGGCGCTTATGGATGCCAGGAGGTCGCCCCGTTTAATCGGAATGGTTCGGTAGAGTGATCCATTACCGGTGCCGCCATTGCTCCGCGACCATACAAACAGCAGCGCGGCCAGGACCGCCATGCCGAGTGAGATAAAAATTTTTTTGCGGTTATATTTCATGAGACATCCTTTGCCTTTGTGCAGATATGGTTCAGCATCTCACTCCGTCTGCGGGTTGCCCGACAATTCTACAGGATGCATCGCTCTTAATGTGCTTACCGCCGTACTGCAGAACACTATCATAATCCCCGCTTAATTTTTAAATTTTTTTTCGCGCGCGATCTTGTTCAACCGGGGACCTGGAGGGGTCCGTTTGCCGGTTAAATATTCGTATCTCATACCACCCGCGGAATCAATCTTTTTCTTGATGGGCCGGCACTGATGGGATTTTTTAGCGGTTTCCCGTTGGACATTGGCAAGAGAAAGGATTGACTGCCTGCCGGATGAATAAGGCGGGAATTTTGAACCCGGGGGATAGAAGCGGTTGACCGGATAAGATTTTTTCCCCCGTGTGAGGTAGTTTATACTTTAATATTGAGGTAGTTTCCTTTTTTATAACGCAGTATCATCTCCCTGATGCAGTCGGGGCAGATGTTGATGAAATCCGGCGAGGTGAAATAGATTTTACAATTAAAGCACTTTCTTACTTCCTCACCCCTCCGGTCCCTCCTTCTTCTTTCAATACCATCCCATGGCTTAATGCGATTGTCCATCATGTGGGTTTCCCGTATCCCGGATTATTGGCAGAATAAACGGGTAATCATCAAAAAAGCGAATAATAAAAGTTGCCGATTATCTTGTGACTGTCGCTAAAACATCTGTATGGATTTGACGGGTTCTTCAGCAATAATGATACCATTCCCGATTTCTGATTCATAAAAAGAGGCGATTATCGTAACTGTTTGTAGTTGTGTATATTTTTTCTGATCCCACGATGCTTGGGTATCCTGCCGGTAATATCCTGGCCGGGAAAATCTGTTCCAAAAAGCACAAGCCCCCTTATCGGCGGTGAAGATGCGCCTGCGTTTTTTATTGTCCCGGCTGATGGTTTTTGGTATAAAGCGGGTGAATTTGATGTAGCCAAAGGATTATTAGATGTATCTGGGGATATTCTATAGGATCACCGCCGCCGCG
>CAYWLT010000273.1:0-3686 GCA_964459295.1 uncultured Thermodesulfobacteriota bacterium | reverse complement strand
AGCGGATGAAGGAATCACTAACTGCACGCCGGAAGCACATGATCGCCCGGCTGAGGGAGATGGGCTTCGGCATCACGGTCGAGCCACCCGGCGCGTTTTACGTCCTGGCCAACGCCAAAAAATTCTCCGGCGACTCACTGGCGCTCGCCTTCCACATCATGGAAGAAGCCCGGGTGGGGGTGACCCCGGGCATCGCCTTCGGCAGGAATGCCGAAGGCTACCTGCGCTTTTCCTATGCCAATTCCCTGGACAACATCCGGGAAGGAATGGACCGGATCGAGTCGTATCTCAAGCGCCGCCATTCCAGCCGGTCACCGGGATCAGCAACGCTATAAAGCAACGCACCATTTGCACTGATTATGAACATCCTCATCATTCACCAGGGCGCGCTTGGTGATTTTATTTTAAGCCTGCCCGCCATCGCCGCGCTCCGGCACGGCCATTCCGGCAGTTTCATTGAGATATGGGGATATCCCGACATTCTCCGGCTGGTCGAATGGCGGTTCTATGCCGATGCCATCGCTTCGATCAACCGGGCGGGCATATCGCAGCTTTACAGTGAGCGGGCCGCCGCACCGGACGGGTTGATCGGGCGGATTAAAACCTTCGATCTCGCGGTGCTGTTTGGAGGGGAACTGCAGGAAACCTTCGCGGCAAATCTACGCAGGCACGGCGTACGCGATGTGTACCGCATCAGCACCTTTCCGGCGGAGGGAGGCAGGACCCATGTCATCGACCATCAGCTGTCGCAACTTTCAGATATGGGAATCCCGGCGGCGGGCGGCATGCCCGAGATTTTTCCCGGCCCGGAAGACGAACGATATGCGCAGCGCTTCCTTGAGGCGCATCAGATTGAACCGGACACCTTCACGGTCGCCATGCACATCGGGAGCGGCAGCAGAAAAAAGGCGTGGCCGCCTGACCGGTTTGCCCAGCTAGCTCAAGCACTCGTCACCCGCGGCATCCGGCTTATCGTCCTGACCGGACCGGCCGATACGGAACTGGAGCGGGGATACAGAGAACGAGCACCGTCAGGTGCCGGCATTATGCTCACCGGCCATCCCCTGCCGGAACTGGCCGCCCTGCTAAAAAGGTGCTCGGTCTTTGTGGGCAATGATTCGGGCATGACCCATCTTGCCGCCGCATCCGGCACTCCGGTCGTGGCGCTCTTCGGGCCGACCGATCCCCGGGTGTGGAGACCCCGGGGCAAAGACGTGACCCTGATTTGCGGCAGCGCTGAATGCTTGCCCTGCTCGCGAGACAAGATGCAAAGCTGCGCGCGTCAAAAATGCCTGGAGAATATCACAGTGGAGGAGGTATACCGGGCTATCGTGAGGAGATGCTGGCAGGTTGTTGGAAAAGCAGTAGCGCCGGTTGATAAAGCTTGCTGAATCGTATGTGGATCAAGGGGAGGGGCTTTTGCGCCCCTCCCCCTGATCCCTGAATCAGATGGGTATTTTTCCACAGCCTGTTAGAGGCGATCAAACACGGTTTTCGCCGCCCCGATGACGCCGGCATGGTCGCCCAGACCGGCCTGAAGGATGGTGATGGGATGATAGGCAGCCCGGAGGGCCGTTTTGTGCACTTCTTCGATGGCGGGCCTTAAAAGAAGATCACCGGCCTGCGCGACCCTGCCCCCGATGACTATCATTTCCAGGTCAAGCAGATTCAGGACATTGGCCAGGGCGATACCCAGATACCGGCCGGTTTCCTGAAAAATCTCCCGGGCCAGCCGGTCGCCCTGCGCCGCATGTTCATACACGTCGAACGCGCTCAGCCGATTGGCGGAGCGGCCACAAGCCGCAAGCGACGAACTCCTTCCTTCACTCAGGGCCGACATGGTACGGGTAACGATGCCGGTTGCCGAAACATACGCCTCCAGACATCCCCTTCGTCCGCATTTGCAGGGCAGTCCGTCCGGGATCAACACCGTATGCCCCAATTCCCCCGCCAAGTCATTGCTACCGTGCCAGATGGCGTGATTAAAAATTAAACCGGAGCCTACGCCCGTCCCCAGGGTGACACAGAGCAGGTTGCGGGCATTCTGTCCGGCACCCACCCAGTGCTCGCCGATGGCCGCGGCATTGGCGTCATTTTCCAGAAAGACCGGCAGGCCGGTCAGCCTCTGCAAAAGCGGCACCACCGGCGTCTCGCAGGCGATGGGCAGATTGGGGGAGCGATGAATCACGCCGGACTGCAGCGAGAGAAACCCGGGCGCGCCAAGTCCGATGCCGCGCACCTGTTCACCGGAATCCCGGCGCGTGCCGACAAGCGTTGCGATGCCCCGGCCAAGATCACCGATAATCCGCTCCATGTCCCGATCGGCGCGCGTCGGCTGCTCAAGGAACTCCGCGATCGCGCCGGTCGCGTCCACCAGGGCCATCCGGATATTAGTGCCGCCCATATCAATGCCGACCGCAATGTTTGGTTGCATGGCTGAATTCGCGCTCCCGCCTTGAAATCCTTTACCGCAGGACGAAGGAAAGCACTATCGCCGCGGCACCTGCCGCCCAACAATAAGGGGAAAAAAAGTAGAGCCGCCCTTTTTGCACCATGGTTCGCAGGAAACGAAGACACAGATATCCCGCCAGCGCTGCGGAGAGCGTGCCGGCAAGAATCGGCAGCAGCTCCCCCGAGGAGATATCCGGTGTCTCCCATTCCAGGATCATTGCCCCCAGGATCGCCGGAATGGAGATCAGGAAAGAGAAGTTGTAGGCACAATTTTTCTGAAGCTTTCTAAACAGTCCGAACGAGATGGTTGAGCCGGACCGCGAAATACCCGGGGCGATCGCCACCCCCTGAATAAAGCCTATGACCAGGACATCCATGACCGACAGCGCCCCCATGTCCTTCACCCCTTTTCCCGCTCCCCGGGTCAACCACAGGATGGAGCCGGTAACCATGAGCATTACCCCAACCGCCGGCAGGGAGCCGAAGAGCCGCTCAAATTGATCCATAAAGAAAAAGCCCAAAAGACCGGTCGGAATGAGGGCGATGCACACCATCCCGGCCAACCGGGCCATGGCCCTCTGTTCATCGCTGACGGCATGAGGTTCACCCCGCACCTGATGAAGGGTATAGGACAGCACCCCCCGCAGCAGGGAGCTGATTTCGTTTCTTAAAACAACAATGGTGGAAATAAGGGTGCCGACGTGCAGCGCCACGTCCAGAAAGAGCTGCGGCTGCCTGACCCCGAATATATTCTGAACTATGACCAGATGAGCGGAACTGCTGACGGGAAGGAATTCAGTCACCCCCTGAATCAAACCCAACGCGACAACTTCCAGTAATGTCATTCTGCTCGCTCAACTCCTTTATTTTAACTACACAAATTAATGCGTGCCGGTTGCGAATGGTGCCGCAGGGCGGTTATCGCACTATTGCCATAAAACCTTCGTGGAGAGCAAGGAGGATGTGCTTAAAAGCACTGGCCATACAGCGTACGAGCCCCGGCATCTCCCTGCCGGCAGCGAATTGTTTTTAATTTATCCTTTAATTACAATTCGTTATAAAAAACCGCGGTCTTAAAACGGCCCTTGCGGATGTTGGTACTTAATTTGCTGAGGGAATAAACATTACCTTTATATGCTCATCGGTATACGAGTATTCAAAATAAGGGAACCTCTAATTAATTCATTTTCTTGTCATTCCCCGACTTGATCGGGGAATCCATGTGTTTGGTTTTT
>CAYWLT010000272.1:0-3717 GCA_964459295.1 uncultured Thermodesulfobacteriota bacterium | reverse complement strand
GCAGACCACGGTCAGGATAAGCTATAAAAAGGTGGAAATGCTTCCGGAAATCGATCCATCCCTTTTCAGCCTCACCGCTCCCCCGGGTGCGAAGATCGTGCCCCTGGAGTGACTCCTGAAAGCCGCGCCTTGTGCTCCGGGTCAGGCTTCTTTTTTCGTAAACGCTTTCAGGAGTTCAATCGGTATGGGAAAAAGTATGGTGGAATTTTTCTCGCTCGAGATTTCAGAGAGCGTTTGCAAATAGCGTAACTGCAGGGCGGTGGGATCCTTGGAGATGATCGTGGCCGCCTCGGCGAGCTTGTTCGATGCCTGGTATTCCCCGTCGGCATGAATTATCTTTGCCCGCCTTTCCCGTTCCGCCTCTGCCTGTTTGGCCATGGCCCGCTGCATCTCCGTCGGCAGATCAATGTGTTTTACCTCAACCTTGGCAACCTTGATGCCCCAGGGATCGGTGTCATGATCCAGTATCTCCTGCAGGTGGATGCTGATTTTTTCCCGCTCGGCCAGCAGTTCGTCGAGCTCGGCCTGCCCGCAGACGCTGCGCAGGGTGGTCTGTGCAAGCTGGGAGGTGGCGTAGGCATAGTCTCTCACCTGAACCACGGCCTTGTTGGGATCCATCACCCGGTAATACACCACCGCGTTGACCTTGATGGAGACGTTATCCCGGGTGATGACATCCTGGGGAGGGACGTCGAGGGTTTCCAGCCGGAGGCTGATGCGCTGTACTTGATCGACAAAGGGGATGATAAAGATGATGCCCGGCCCCTTGGCGGGGATCAGCCTGCCCAGACGGAAAATCACCGCCAGTTCATACTCTTTGAGCACCTTGACGACCTGGGTAAAGATGAAGAAAATGATGAACGCCGCAACCAGAATTGATGTCATATCTCCTCCTTTTTGCAACGGTTTGTCGGGGATGGTTCGGCCCTGGTAACCTTGAGTTTGATGCTTCCGACAGACACTACTTTTACCGCGGAGCCTTGGGGAATGGGTTCATCGCTCAGGGCATCCCAGTATTCGCCGTGGACAAACACCTTGCCTTCGGGATCAATGGCGGATTTGGCGATGCCGACCTCGCCCACTATTCCTTCCCGGCCGGTGGCGGGTTTTCGGCGGTAGGCTTTAACGGCGAGGTAGACGGTTATAATGCAGCAGGCGGCGGTCACCGCCACCACCGGTATAATTATCTCGAAGGAGATCCGGGCGAATGGGGCGGTTTGGGGATCGAACAGCATCAGCGATCCCAGGGTCAGGGAAATGACCCCGCCCACGGTCAGCATGCCGAAACTGGTCACCTTGATTTCGAGAATAAACAGGATGAGGGCGAGAATGATCAGCAATATGCCGGCATAGTTGACCGGCAGCGTCTGAAAGGCGAAGAAGGCCAGGATCAGGCTGATTCCTCCGATGATGCCGGGAAAGATGGCGCCGGGATTGGAGAGTTCGAAATACAGCCCCAGCAGGCCGACCATCATGAGGATGTAGGCAATGTTGGGGTTGCTCAGCGTATCGAGCACCTTTTCCCGCAATCCCATTTCAATTTCATTGATTTCGATGCCCTTCGTCTCCAGGATGGTGACGCCTGCCGCCGTGGTTATCTTTCTGCCGTCGAGCTGGCGAAGCAGATCTTGCAGATCGAAGGCGATAAGATCAATTACCTTGATTTTGAGCGCCTGGTTCTCGGTTATGGAAACGCTTTCCCGCACCGCCTGCACCGCCCATTCCTTGTTGCGATTCCGTTTGGCGGCGATGCTCTCCGCATAGGCGGCCGCGTCGTTTTCAACCTTGGAAGCCATTTCATCTTCCATCTTGCCGCCGCCGAGGGAAACCGGATGGGCCGCCCCGATGTTGGTGCCCGGGGCCATTGCCGCAATGTCGGCGGCCATGGTAATAAGCGCCCCGGCTGATGCCGCCCGCGCCCCGGCGGGGCTGACATAAACGATAACCGGGATGCCGGCGCCCATCATCTCTTTGATGATGGAGCGCATGGATAAATCCAATCCTCCCGGCGTGTCCATGCGGATGATGAGGCACTCGGCGCCTTCCGCGGCGGAGCGGGCGATGGTCGATGCAATGAATTCCGCCACTGCGGGGTTGATGATGCCGTCAACCGTGATCACGTCGGCGCGACGCGCCTGTGCCTGGCCGAATGGGCCGAGCAGCAAGGCACACAGCGCGGCTGCGGCAAAGACTGTTTTTTTCATGGCGGGCGACAAAAATGTTCGAGAAACCTGCATGATAAGCATACCCTAAACTATCTTATCGGCATAAGTTTTTCAACAAAAAAATGGCGCGACATTTTGCTTGACTTATCACTGCGGTTGGGTTAGATAGCACCTGTATTTTTTTCGCATTGTTGCTGCAACCGTCAATGTTCGGGTGCCGAGGTAGCTCAGTCGGTAGAGCAGAGGACTGAAAATCCTCGTGTCCGCAGTTCGATTCTGCGCCTCGGCACCATGTGTTTCCGGGGTCGGGGTCCGCCGGTGGCGGCCCGGGCCTTTTGTGCTTACAGGGGTATCGAGTAATGGAGCGCGTGAGGGCGGTGCCGGCATCGCCCTCCCGGAAACCGGTTGCGCGTCATGTGGTGTGCCGCACATCAAGGCGAAAGCGGCGAGGTTGATTATGGCCGGGCTGTCATCTGCCGAAAAACCGATCCATCCGGCTTATGGCCAAGCCGTCCGTCGGGCGCGTACCATGTTCATCGCGCTGGCGGGCATTGTCCTGCTTGTGCTCTCCACGATTACCGGCGCGGGGGGTGATGCGGGGGGCCGGGAGGTGCTGAAAGGCATCAAAAGCATCAGGCTGGAGGTTGAAGACCTGCCGCGCATGGCTGAAACGCTGGGCATTAAAAAAGAAAGTCTGAGGCAGGATGTTGCCGCACGGCTGCGGCAGGCGGGCATTGAGGTTGTGAGCGATGGTGCCTTGCAGGCAACGCCGTCACTGCCCTTTTTGAAGATTAGTTTGATTATCGGATACAGTAAGCCCGCTTATATTTATGCGGTGGTGGTTGGACTCAATGAGAAGGTTTCTCTGGAACGGGACCCGCGAATCATCTCGTACGCCATGCCGTGGTGGAGGATAGTCAAAGGGGAACAATCCGGAGAACGCGTCGTTGCCGGGTTTGTTCAGGAAACGCTGCAATGTATAATCAATGAGTTCATTGCCGACTATACGGCGGCGAATGCCGACACGCATACCAATGAGGGGGGAAACCGCCGGCAGCGGCAAAGCGATCGCCGGTTCGGCGGCCGGGAACAGGATAAAAACAACCGACCGGGTGCGAAGCCCAGGTAATGCGGGTTGTTCAGGAAAAAAGAACCGGGGTTGAAGCTTTGGCGGCGCTGAACAAAGCCTCTCAGGGAAATGCTGAGAGGCTTTCATGTTCCGGGAGGTCCGCGCGGAGCGAGGGCGTTTTAAGGGTCATGCCGTTCGTCATTGGGCATCGCGCACCACCATGCCAAATGATCCGAGCGAGGTGATGCCGAGATTTATCTTTGTCCTTTGGGTGTTGTAGTCGCTGGTGCTGTAGTGCTGTAAAAAAGGCAGCCGGAAATCACGGGTCCACTCATCCTGCGGCACGACCACGATCGGCAGGGAGAAGGGGAGGACAACCACCTGGGCACCCGCGTCCGATGGAATGGTGATGGTCTGTATCATACCGGTCGTGACTATCTGCGCGTTGTGATCCCCTGCCGCATAGATGCCGTCAAAGTTGAT
>CAYWLT010000271.1:0-3726 GCA_964459295.1 uncultured Thermodesulfobacteriota bacterium | reverse complement strand
CCCATGCTTCCCGTGTAGGTATCGGGCTTTAAAGATCTTAGCCTTCTCACCCAGCGTAGCAGCCTTATATACGTTTCCTGTTCGTCAGGCCAGCGCTTTGCCTGCGGCTTCCTTCAGATTCCACCTCGCGATGGACACCCTTGCCGTTCAGCTAACCGTTCCCCCTGTCGGGTCGGTAGAGGACTCTCACCTCCCAGTAGATGCGCCCTGCCGGGCGCACATAAAAGCAAGCACTCAGCTTAATGCTAAGTGCTTGCTTCGTTATACCGCGTCTTCGGATACAACCGGGGGGGCGGGCGGAGGCCGCATGTTGAAGCAAGGAATTTCCATTGGCCTGGCCTTGCCCGGCCTTGCCCGGCCTACCGGCGGTGCGGGGGTTATGTGAAATCGGAACACGATTTTATTCGAGGCCGGTGCCTTCGAAGGTCGGGGGCTTTTTCGGCAGCAGGGGCGAGGAATCGATATCCACCAGCGTCGTCTTTCCCAGCCGGCCTTTCAACCACTCCAGGGCGAGCACTCCCATCCGCTCCTCCCGGTTGAGAACGCCGGCATAGCCTCCGTCGGCGATCAGGCGGGCATACTGCTTGGATGACATGTCCTTGTGCCGCTTGGCGATGCGTTCGAGGTTTATGGCATATTCCCTGATCTTGGATTCGATTGCGGTGTCCGGCAGCGCGGCGAGATAATCCAGTTGCCCGGCCAAGGCGTCGGCCGGGGGCAGGAGATCTGATTCTAAAACCTCCTTGAATCCCTCGATGAAACGTGCGATGCCCGCGTGAACGTGGCTGCTTTTGACCATGCTTATATCAGACCAGCCGGCCCTGAGCCACGAGAAGATCGTTATCGTGGTTTGGGGATTTGACGAATCGGCCTCGCATAAGATCTTCACCGATGCCGAGTCATAGATGTACGTATCCAGCATGCCGATCAACCTGATTCCCAGGCCCTGAATACCGGAGTAAAAATAGCTCCAGTTTTCTTCATCGATAATGACCGCCTTTTCCCCCGCCTCGGAAGGGTGCGGCATCTTGTAGGCCGATATCACCACCTTTTGATTGTTGTGCTTCATGAGAATAATCAGACGATCGAGGTCGTAACGATAGCAAGCTCCGGAGAAGGCATCCGGTGTCGTCACCTCAAACGCCTTGCCCCACAGCAGCAGCGGCTTATCCAGGGTGGACAGCTCGTTCCAGAGTTCAACCTTGCTGGCAACAATATCGCTTTCCGGATACCAGCCGCTCAGGCGCAGAACGTTCGGAGAAACCAAAAAAGTCGGTATGCGATGATTGTATTCGTAGCGCAATATCCTCTCCAGCGGCACTGCGATCCGAGCCTGCGCGCAGGCGCCGTTGCCGCTCTCCCGCTTTGAGGGCCGGTATTGCCCCGCTTCTTCGCCGTTCGCTGCCGCAAACTCAAGCAAAGGCGAAATTTTTGCCGCGTCCAATGCGGCGTCTTTTTTTTGTATCAGCCCCAGCACATAGCTCAGGCCGGATTCTATTTCCCCGGGCAGGCAACTGTTACCCGGCTTCTTCCGGTTGTTTGTTGCTTCTCCCCGGATTAACCGGGGCCATACCAGGCCGGCCAGAAGGACCAGAACATATATCCATGCCGTAAAATTGGTTTTAGGTTTTGTCATAAATCACTCGAACTTCCAGCCGCATACTACAAGGCAGCTTCCGCCTTGCACCCGTTCTTGGCCATGACGGCAGAGCATTTTCTCTCATGTTTGATATTTTAAAAGAACTCGCCTTCTGGTGGGGTGAATATAGGAAAAGCGCACTTGCGAGTCAAGACAAAAACCACAACAATATATTCAGTGGCGACCGGTGTGGCATGCCCGACGAAAACAGAAAATCTTACCGGCTGGCCGACAGGGATTCACAATATAATAAACAATCGAGAGCGGTTGTGATAATATAATGGAAATTGACAAGATAAAAATCAATTGAATGGTAGAATACAGCTTCGCTATCGTCTTGTTGCCGATTGGTGTGACCATCGGCCTGATCTCCTGCGTGCCGCTTGGCCCGGTCAGCCTGACCTTGATTGCTTCGGCCCTGCGGAGGGAGATGCGCCGGGGCTATGCAATAGCGCTGGCAGCCGCCCTGGTTGAGGGGGGATACGCCTTCGCCTTTGTATCCGCTCTGAATCTGCTTCACCTATCATTCAGGCTGCGCAGCGCGATTGAACTGATCGGCGCTTTGATCATGCTGGCATATGGCGTCTCTCTGCTGCTTTCCGGAAGCCCCCCGTCTTCGATGCCGCAGCAGAGCCACCCTTCGCCCGCCCGCCGGGACTGGGGCCTTGGGGTCCTGACCGGCGTCGCGCTTTCCGTTTCCAACCCGGCATTAGCCGTCTTCTGGTTGAGCGTATCCGGGATACTGCATTCATGGATTTCGTCGATCGCTTCCGTTGCCGGCCGAGTGGTTTTCAGTACCGGGGTTGTGCTTGGAACGGCGGCGTGGTTCATCATGCTTCTCTCGATGGCCCGCCGCACCTCTGCCCGTTTCCCGCTGGTGGTGTTGCGACGGATTGCCCTGTTCTTGAGCTGCATTTTGATCGGCATTGGCGGCCACGTCCTGATGAAACACCTTGGCGGAATATGGTAACCCCAGCCCGCGCTCGGCGCAAGGAATGGATCGCGGCAACGCGGCGGAAGCCATGGCTTGTCACCAGGCCGCTCCGCCCCCCGCTTTCGCCCCGAAAACCGCTGCGCGCCCGGTGTCAGGATGCCCGGCAGGAAGGCTGAGGCAGGGGAAAAAAGCCGAATCCGAACCGCTCCGGGCATCCGACATCCCCGGTGACGGTCAGTGGAAGGCGCCCGGCTTACTCACCTCTTTCCCGCTCTTCATGATGAAAACGAGGGGAAGCACCAGCATGGTGAGGACGCTTAAGAGGTGGAACGTGTCATTGCAGGCCAACATGGACGCCTCCCGCATGAGCTTGCCATAAATCAAGCTCAAGCCGCCCGGCTGCGCCAGGGCAGGTTCAAAGCCCTTTAATTGTAAAAGGCGGGATGCCGCATCGGCGACCCCCTGATAGGTTCTATCAAATGGTGTGAGGTGTTCCACAAGGCGAAATTGATAAAATTGCGCCCGTCGCGCCAGCATGGTGGTGACAAAAGCGACGCCGCAGCTTGCGCCCAAATTTCTCAGGAGGTTGTAGATTGAGGCGGCGTTACCCATATCTTCCTTGTTGATGCTGGAGAGGGTTAGGGTGGTGAGTGGAATGAAAAGAAACCCCATGCCCAGACCCAGGACCGCCCTCGGCCACACGATGGTGTAGAAGTCCGCCGAAAGATTAAATTGGGACATGAGATGCGTCGAATACGCGGAAACCACGATGCCAAAGGCGAGTATAAGCTTCGGGTTCATCCTGGTGATAAGCCGCCCGGCCATGGGCATGGCAATGAGACTCACCATGCCCGCCGGTCCCAGCACCATGCCGGCGAGACTTGCCGTATAACCCATCAGCGTTTGCACGTAGATGGGAAGAAGCACGATGCTGCCAAAGAGATTAAAGAAGGTAAAGAACATCACCGCATTTCCCGTGGTGAACGAGAGGTTTCTGAATGTTTTTAAGTTAACGATGGGATTTTCGGTAAAAAACTCCACCAGCACAAATAATGTCAGAGAGACAACCGATGCCACACTCAACCAGATAATGAAACCGGATGAAAACCAGTCTTCCCTTTCACCCTTATCCAGGACCACTTGCAGACATCCC
>CAYWLT010000270.1:0-3732 GCA_964459295.1 uncultured Thermodesulfobacteriota bacterium | reverse complement strand
GTTGCCGCGCTGGTTCCCCGCGCCGAGATTGAAGGCGAGATGGGGGACGCGCACATGGGACTGCAGGCGCGCCTCATGTCGCAGGCGCTGCGCAAACTCGCCGCCGCCATAAACAAGTCCAGAACCTGCATGATTTTCATCAACCAGATCCGCATGAAAATCGGGGTCATGTTCGGCAATCCCGAGACCACCACCGGCGGCAACGCCCTCAAATTTTACGCCTCGATCAGGCTGGACATCAGGAGAATGGAGTCGCTCAAGAATGAGGACGGCATTTACGGGTCCCGCACCAAGGTGAAGGTGGTAAAAAACAAGCTGGCCCCCCCTTTCAAGGAGGCCCAGTTCGAGATCATTTACGGAAAGGGTATTTCCAAGGCGGGCGAGCTCATCGACCTTGCCACCTCCCGCAACATCATTGAGAAAAGCGGCACCTGGTACGCTTATCAGGATGAACGCATCGGGCAGGGTCGGGACAACGCGAGAAAGTATCTCGAGGCCAACCCCGCCGTGGCGGAAAGGATTGAAAAGGAAATAAAGGAGCAGCTTGGCTTATCCGGCAAAGAGAAGAATGGCGAGCCGAAAGAGGGAGTCAGGGGATGACGGTGAGGCGGCAAAGCGGATCGCCTTTCGTTTCCTCTCCTATCGCTCGCGCAGCGTGGATGAAGTACGGGGTAAACTAATCGGGTCGGGATTTTCCCCTGCCGTTGTAGAGTCGGCGCTTGCCCGGATTACGGAACTGGGGTACCTCAACGATTACGAGCATGCCCTTAACTACGGTCGATGCTGCATCGAACAGAAGCTCTGGGGAGCAACCCGCATCCGGGATGCCCTGCTGAAAAAAGGGGTTGCAGCCGGCATTGTCGCCTCGGCGCTTCAGGTGCTGGGACGGGAGCACGATTTCAGCCGGGTCGCGCGCCGCGCCCTCGAATCCCGGTTTTCCCCCGAGGACATTCAAGCGCCCGCGGGAAAAAATAAACGGCGGCAGGCGATCGCTTTCCTGCTCAGGAAGGGGTTTGCCTGGGATACCATCGCCGATGCGATTAATTCCGGCAATGACACATTTACCTGACCCAAACAGATGATGACCGCGGCCGACATCAGACGAAAGTTTCTGGCTTTTTTCGAAGGCACGGGGCACAGCGTGGTGCCAAGCTCCTCACTGATCCCCTTCCAGGACCCCACTCTGCTTTTCACCAATGCCGGCATGGTTCAGTTTAAAAATGTTTTCACCGGCCGGGAAAAGGCCCCCTATGCCCGGGCCGCATCCTCCCAGAAATGCATGCGTGCCGGCGGAAAACACAATGACCTGGAAAACGTGGGCTACACCGCCCGCCACCACACCTTCTTCGAAATGCTGGGCAATTTTTCCTTCGGCGACTATTTCAAGCGCGAAGCCATCGCCATGGGCTGGGAATTCCTTACCCGCACCCTGCGCCTGGACCCGGACCGGCTCTGGGTATCGGTGTTCCAGGATGATGATGATGCCTTCGAACTATGGCATACCCACATCGGCATGCCCGCCGGCCGGATTGTCCGGCTGGGCATGGAAGACAACTTCTGGTCCATGGGCGAAACCGGCCCCTGCGGGCCCTGTTCGGAAATTATTATTGATCAGGGAAAGAACGTGGGATGCGGAAAACCCGGGTGCGCGGTGGGCTGTTCATGTGACCGCTTTTTGGAGCTGTGGAACCTCGTTTTCATGCAGTTCAACCGCGACAGCCACGATGTACAGACACCGCTGCCCAGGCCGTGCATAGACACCGGCATGGGCCTGGAGCGCATCGCCGCGGTCGTGCAGGGAGCGAGCAGTAACTACGGGACGGACCTTTTTCAGCCCCTGATCCGCCAGGTGGAATCGCTCTGCGGCGGCCGCTACGGCGATGACTCGAGCGCCGATGTCTCCATGCGGGTCATCGTGGACCACCTTCGCGCCATAACCTTTTTAATCACCGACGGCGTGCTTCCCTCCAATGAGGGAAGAGGCTATGTGCTCCGCCGCATTATCCGGCGGGCCGCCCGCCACGGCAAAAAACTGAATCTAAACGGCCCCTTTCTCTCGCCGTCATGCACTGAGGTTGCGCGGGTGATGGGCGACGCGTATCCCGACCTGATTAACGCGCAGGACCATGTGGCCAAAGTGGTGCGCGGGGAAGAGGATCGCTTCGCGGAAACTCTCGACGGCGGTCTCCGCATCCTTCAGGATGAGGTGCGGACCCTGAAGCGTCAGGGTCTGCGGCAGTTGCCGGGAGAGGTCGGCTTCAGGCTGTATGACACCTACGGATTTCCCCTGGATCTCACCTCCGACATTGTCGCCGAGGAGGGACTGTCGGTTGACCAGGCGGGGTTCCAACGGGCCATGGATGAGCAGCGCGAGCGCGCCCGCAAATCCTGGAAGGGATCGCGGGACGGTACGGTTGATGCCCTCTTGAAGGAAGGCCTGCTGCGCGGCATGCAGTCCGCCTTCACCGGCTATGAATCCACCGAGGTCGAGGCCACCGCCCTCCTGCTGCTGAAGGACGGCGCCTCCGTCGCCACGGCAGACGCCGGTGACGAGATTCTGTTGCTTACCGACAAAACGCCCTTTTACGGCGAATCAGGCGGACAGGTGGGGGATACCGGCATTATCGAGCGTTCGGGGCTCACCGCCGTGGTGCAGGACACCGTCCGCCCGCTGCCCGAGATCATTCTCCACCGGGTTTTTATCCGTCACGGCAGCCTCGCGCCCGGCGATATCCTCCAGCTTAAGGTAGACGGCGCACGGCGTGCCGCCACCGCCGCGAACCACACCGCAACTCATCTGCTCCATTCCGCCCTGCGCGAGGTACTGGGCAATCATGTCAAACAGTCGGGATCGCTGGTCACCCCCGAACGCTTCAGGTTCGATTTTACCCATTACAGCGCGCTGACCGGCGAGGAGCTTGATCGGGTGGAGGCGCGCGTGAACCAGCGGGTGCGGGAAAACCATCCGGTGCATACCAGCCTGATTCCCTATCAGCAGGCGCTGCAGGCCGGAGCGCTGGCGCTCTTCGGCGAAAAATACGGCGAGACGGTGCGCATGGTTACCATCAACTCCGTTTCCGCCGAGCTCTGCGGGGGGACTCACGCCCAGCGGTCGGGGGACATCGGCACGTTTAAGCTTCTGGCCGAAAGCAGCGTCGCGGCAGGCATCCGGAGGATCGAGGCGGTCACCGGTGAAGCGGCCGCCCGCTTTATTAAACAGGAACAGCAGGCGCTCCTGACCGTGAGCCGGCTCGTCAAAGCCCATCCTGATGAAATTGTTCCCAGGATATCGAAATTGCTGGATGATTATAAAAGGCTGCAGAAAGAAGTTGAGCTGATGAAAAAGAAAATGTCCGCGGGGAAGTCAGACTCACTCTTAACCCGGTTGCGGGAGATAAAGGGGGTAAAGGTCATTGCCGCGCCGGTTGAGGCACATGACGCGGAAACCTTGAGGGAACAGGCCGACCGCATCCGGGATCAGATCAAGTCAGGCGTCATCATCGTGGGGACCGCCGCCGAGGAAAAGGCGCTCCTGGTGGTTGTGGTCACCAAGGACCTCACACCCTCGTTGCACGCGGGTAAGATCATCCAGCAGGTGGTCAAGGGCATCGGCGGGAGCGGAGGAGGCAGGGCGGACATGGCCCAGGCCGGCGGCAAGGATAAGGACCGGCTTCTGGACACGCTCGGCAGCGCCTATGATATTATCGAGCGCATGATGCCATAGCCGCCGCT
>CAYWLT010000269.1:0-3754 GCA_964459295.1 uncultured Thermodesulfobacteriota bacterium | reverse complement strand
TGATATGTTTTTTGTTTTAATGGTGTTTCTAACACAACGTTGGGACAGTACTGATCGATACTGACGATTGAATGACCGGTTACACATCGGAACCGCGGCAATGACAGCTACTATCCCCTCAAAAAATCTGACGGATACCTTTAAGCGAAAGATTAATTATCTTCGCGTATCCATCACCGACCGCTGCAATTTGCGCTGCATCTACTGCATGCCGCCTGAAGGTGTTCCTGTCTTATCCCATGATGCTATTTTGAGCTATGAGGAAATAGCGCGCGTCGTTAGGGTTGCAGCAGGGGAGGGGATACAGAAGGTACGAATAACCGGCGGGGAGCCGTTGGTGCGAAAAGGCGTTGCCGGCCTGGTGGGACTGCTCTCAAAGGTGCAGGGTATACGAGACCTCTCCATGACTACGAACGGTATTCTGCTGGCGGAATATGCGCAGCCCCTTTTTGACGCCGGCCTGATGCGAGTGAACGTAAGCGTGGATTCCCTCCAGCCACAACTTTTCCGGGAAATCACCCGGGGGGGTGAACTTTCGCTGGTACTGCAGGGCATTGAAAAAGCCGAGGCGGCCGGACTGAAGCCGATAAAAATTAATGTCGTGGCGATGAAAGAATTTAATGATCGTGAGATCATTGAGTTTGCCCGCCTCTCCATCGACCATGCGTATCACATTCGTTTTATCGAGTTTATGCCCACCGGGTGCAAAAACGGCTGGAACGCGGACAATTTCCTGAGCGGCAGAAACATCAAGCGGATCATCCAACAGCATTATACCCTTGAACAGGCAGCCCGGGAAGATGAGCAGGGCCTTAACGGACCGGCGGACTTGTTCCGCATTGCCGGTGCGCGCGGTGTCATCGGCTTTATTAGCGCCATCAGCAATCATTTTTGCGCATCCTGTAATCGGCTGCGGCTGACCGCCGACGGCAAGCTGCGTCCGTGCCTGTTCTCCGACGCTGAACTCGATCTGCGAAACGTGCTGAGAGGCGGCGGCAGTGATGAAGACGTAAGGACTCTCCTCCACGCAGCGCTCTCGGCCAAACCGAAGCAGCACACGCTTTTTGAACCGTCATTCAGAAAATGTATGCGTGAAATGGTCAGCATTGGGGGCTAATCGTGCAGCTGAGTGACCTCATTGGCGGCTGCCCGATCATTACCGTTTCCGGCTCTCATAAAGGCGTCGGTAAAACAGCTCTTGCGGAAATCCTTTTGCGCAAACTCCCGGGTTTTTCCGCGATTAAAATCACCATTACTGATGATATATTCGCGGTGACTGATGAGGAACGGGACATCATGTCGCCGGCAACCGACACTTGGCGCATGAAGCAGAGCGGAGCGCTCAAGGTTATATGGGTCAGGTCAAATGAGCATCGACTGCCTGATGCCATGAGGGTCGCGCTGGACAAACTGGTGCCCTGTAGAGGAATGCTTATTGAAGGGAACAGCATCCTTCGGCATCTGAGGCCGGTCATTTCTTTTTTTGTCGTGCGACCACCGCTTGCAGACATGAAGCCGAGCCGCGCACATGCATTACAAATGGCAGACGCGTGTGTGATCAATCAGCCAGACCGTGCTCTCCCGGACCGAGACCTGCTGCAGCGCATAAAAAAATTTAATGCCGGTATCATGATTCTCTCCCTTAACCTGCTTGCCCCCAAGACCCCGGGTGATACTGACTATACCCGTCTGGTGGCGCTTCTCACCAGGCGTCTGGTATGAACACACCGATGAAGTCAATGCAAAAAATACTGGCCGTTGACATAGGGGCGGGGACCCAGGACGTGCTCCTATATGACGCAGCGCGAACGCCGGAAAATTGCATCAGCATGATTCTGCCGAGCCCAACGCGGCGGTATGTTCAAATGATCGATCGCTGCAATGAGGATCTGCTTATCGGCGGCGATGCCATCGGAGGAGGCGGCATTGCCGATGCGCTCGACAGACACCTCGCGAGGGGGTATCGGGTTGCGATGACCGAAGCAGCGGCATACACCCTGAGAAACAATCTTGACCAGGTGCGCGCCCATGGTATTTGCGTGGGAGACAATCCGCCCGATGCCGGCGTGCCGCTTTGCACAATCCAGTTCGACGAGTTTGACTGGCCTGCTATAAAACAGTTTTTATCCGTCCTAGGGGAACCCGGTGACATTGATGTGGTGGCGGTGGCGGTTCAGGACCATGGCGTTCCTGCGGAGCCGGTTTCCAACCGGGCTTTTCGATTCACGATGATTGAGCGTCACCTGCAGCAGGACAGCAGGTTGGAAAGTTTTGCGTTTAGCCTGGATGCCATACCTGATTGTTACCGGCGGTTGAAGGCGGTAGCGTCAAAGGCTCAACTCCGGTGCGAATGCCCGGTTGTGGCAATGGATACCTGTTTTGCTGCCATACTCGGCTCCCTTGAGGGAAGGGAAACGGCGCTGGCGGTCAATGTTGGCAACAGCCACACCGTTGCGGCCGCGTTTGCCGGCGGCAGGCTTACCGGTCTGCTGGAGCACCATACCGGATGCCTTTCTGCCGCAACCCTTGATGCGTTGCTGACACGGTTTGTAAAAGGGAAGATTACCTCCGACGAGGTGCTCAATGACGGTGGACATGGGGTGGCGCTGCTCGAAGCCGGGGGAATTGACATCGAACAGCCAATTATTGTAACCGGACCTCAACGAAACCTCTTAAAAAAAAGCAGGCTGCACATTCATTTTGCAGCCCCGCACGGCAACATGATGCTCACCGGGCCGTTCGGTCTGATAAAAGGCGCCTGCCACGTTTATGGTCTCGGTCTACAACCGTCCTTCCTCCGTGACCGCTAAGCCAAATATCCTAAATTACGCAACCGTTCTTTTATCCTTTCAATCTCTTCGTTGTCGAACTGGCCGTTTGCCTCCGTCTTAGTTACGGAAGCAATGTCACGCAGGATATAGACAATAAAATCGTTGACTGAATTAAATCCTGATTCGGCAATCAGAGATTTCAGGCTGTTGTACAGTTGGCGGGGTATTTTTATGGTTACCTTTGTATCGCTCGTCGCTTCCATGTGTCTTGATGCCGGGGTGCTATGGCCATGGAAATGCACACCTTGTGATAGTTAATGGCATTATAACTATACTGCTTCGAAATGTCAAAACTATTTCCGGCGTTTGATTAGCCTGAAGGTAATCCAGAGCAGTTTCCTCACTAACTTCTTGACTTATAATTGAGTTGTATCATAATCATGGCCAGGTCCATACTGTATCGGGGGCTCTCGCCGTTCCATGGATGCACTGAAGAATATTTGTATTCGGTTGGCAGATACCGTTTTTAGGAGAAAATTCCGCAATATTGAGCATAGAAAATTTATCCGGCTCGGGAACTATCTGCTTGCCGGCATTCGGCTGGTTGGCTGTGGCAATGGACGGGCGTATTCAAAACAGATTCATGGAAGTACCATCAATATTTCAAAAGAGGGTCTCTGCATAGAAAGCAGTACCGCAACGGTTGATGGGGTGGATATTTTTAATGATGCCATGTCTCCTGAAAAATGCTTGGCAATCGAACTGGATTTGCCCGACGCATTTGGGAAAATATGTGTATGGGGGAATGTGGTGTGGCTTGATATGACTCCGAAGGACATGTCATTTTTATTCAAAGCCGGTCTTCACCTGGTTTTTCAAAATCATACCGATAAGGAAATCTGGGAAGCATTTGTTGTTCATGCCAAAAAGTACCGCAGAAGCCAATCGCGTCTCTTTCACCAATTCAAAAATCTTTTAAAGTG
>CAYWLT010000268.1:0-3775 GCA_964459295.1 uncultured Thermodesulfobacteriota bacterium | reverse complement strand
TACCGGCTGCAGGGGGTCAAGATCAACGATAAGCACATCGAGGTGATGGTGCGCCAGATGCTGCGACGGGTGAGAATCAAGGATGTGGGCGATTCGCACTTCCTGGCGGGCGAGCACGTGGACAAGCGCATATTTGAGGAGGAGAACGAGGCGATCAGCAAGAAAAACGGCAAGCCGGCCATCGGCGAACCGCTTCTGCTGGGTATTACCAAGGCCTCGCTGAGCACGGAAAGCTTTATCTCCGCCGCATCCTTTCAGGAAACCACCAAGGTGCTCACCCAGGCCGCGGTGGAGGGGAAGACCGATTATCTGCGGGGGCTCAAGGAAAACACCTCCATGGGCAGATTAATACCCGCCGGAACCGGCCTGGTGCAGTACCGGGACGTCGGCATCAGCGTCAAGGAGGAGGAAGGCGGGGAGCTGCAGGCGTAGCCGCGGCGTCGCGCAATAAAACAGTTGACAAAAAAGCGCAGATTTGATAGATATTCATTTTTTTTGCTCACTCTTTTGCCATAAAGGAAGCGTCGTGCCTACCACCAACCAGTTGTTCAGAAAAGGGCGCAGTAAAATCAAGGCCAAGACCAAGGCCCCGGCCCTCCAGTCGTCACCCCAGAAGCGCGGGGTGTGCATGCGGGTATATACCTCGACCCCGAAAAAGCCCAATTCGGCCTTGAGAAAAGTTGCCCGGGTGCGGCTGACCAACGGGCTGGAGGTCACCACCTACATACCCGGAGAAGGACACAATCTGCAGGAGCATTCGGTGGTGCTGGTCCGGGGAGGCAGGATCAAGGATCTGCCCGGCGTCCGTTATCATATCATCAGGGGAACGCTCGACTCGGTGGGGGTGCAGGACCGGAAGCAGGGCCGTTCCAAGTACGGAACCAAGAGAGCAAAGGCATGAGCCGCTGAATCAGTGCGCCGCCCCTCTGCCGCGGCCGATACGGCTGTGTAGGAAGCCGGAAGGGCCTGCGGCACTTTCATTACACCGGTGAATCATTTCCCGCAATCTGCATAACGAGGTTTTTCGATGCCCAGAAGAAGGGTGGTTGCAAAAAGACAGATATTGCCGGACCCCAAGTACAAGGACAAGCTGGTCGCCAAGTTCATCAACAAGATCATGTGGGAAGGCAAGAAAAGCAAGGCGGAGGCCATTGTCTACCGCAGCTTCGATGCGATCGAGAAAAAAACCAAGACCGACCCACTGAAGGTATTCCGCACCGCGCTGGACAACATAAAACCGGTGATTGAAACCAAGTCACGGCGGGTCGGCGGGGCGACCTACCAGGTGCCGGTGGAGGTGCGGCCGGACCGCAAAATGAGCTTGGCCATGCGCTGGCTCATCGCCTATTCCCGCGAGCGCAAGGAGCACTCCATGGAGGAGCGCATCGCGGCCGAGTTGATCGACGCGGCAAACAACCGGGGGGCCGCGGTAAAGAAGAGAGAAGACACCCATAAAATGGCTGAAGCCAACAAGGCTTTTGCCCATTATCGGTGGTAGGAAACCCCGGCCGGATCGGGAGCACGGATCGGTTCATGGTCAGGCAGCTTGGCGCGCAATTGGCGCACACACAGTATGAATCCATTATCCCTCGCGCAGGTGCGATGCTGGAAGTAATCAATACCTCACAGTTGGACAGGATGAGAAACATCGGTATTATAGCGCATATCGATGCGGGGAAAACCACGACCTCGGAGCGCATTCTTTTCTATACCGGCATGTCGCACCGCATGGGCGAGGTGCACGACGGTACGGCGGTGATGGACTGGATGGAGCAGGAACAGGAGCGGGGAATCACCATCACCTCGGCCGCCACCACCTGCTTCTGGAACGGTTGCCGGATCAACCTCATCGACACCCCCGGCCACGTTGATTTTACTGTGGAGGTGGAGCGGTCGCTGCGGGTGCTCGACGGAGCGGTGATGGTTTTTTGCGGGGTGGGCGGCGTACAGCCCCAGTCCGAGGCGGTGTGGAGACAGGCGGACAAATACCGGGTGCCGCGGATCGCCTTCATCAACAAACTTGATCGCACCGGGGCTGATTTTCCGCGGGTGGTGGAAATGATCAAAAGCCGGCTGCGCGCCCATCCCCTGGCGGTGCAGCTTCCCTGGGGGGCGGAGGAAGGATTCAAGGGCATCATTGACCTCATTGCCATGGAGACGGTGAGCTACGATGAAAGCAGCCTGGGGATGAACATCCGGCGGGAGGCGATACCGGCGGAGCTTATGGAAAGCGTGAAGATCCACCGGGAGCGGATACTCGAAGTGGCGGCGGATTATTCGGAAGCGCTGATGCACAAATACGTGGCGGAAGAGCCGGTCACCCCGGAGGAGATCAGGGTGGCGCTGCGCCGGGCGACCCTGTCGCTTGAAATCGTGCCGGTGGTGTGCGGCGCGGCCTTTAAAAACAAGGGCATACAACAGTTGCTCGACGCGGTGGTCGATTATCTTCCTTCCCCGGATGATTTGCCGCCGGTGCGCGGCTTCAACCTGAAGGAAGAAGAGGAGGCGCGGGCGGCGAAAGCGGGCGAACCGTTCTCCGCCCTGGCCTTCAAGACCATGAATGACCCATACGTGGGCCAGCTTACCTTTCTCCGGGCGTATTCGGGAAGACTGAAGAAGGGCGATTCGGTATACAACCCCCGCAAGGCGAAACGGGAGCGGGTGCACCGCATCCTGAAGCTGCATGCCAACCGGAGGGAGGAAATAGAAGAAATCGCCGCCGGCGACATAGCCGCGGCGCTGCTTAAATACACCACCACCGGCGACACCCTCTGCGATGAGGACCGGCCGATTATGCTGGAGCCGGTGGAGATCCCCAAGACGGTCATTTCGCTGGCCATCGAGCCAAAGACCCGCGGTGACCAGGAAAAGCTGGTGAGTTCGCTGCGCAAACTGGCGCTGGAGGACCCCTCGCTGGTGCTTAACCTCGACGAGGAAACCGGCCAGACCATCATATCCGGCATGGGGGAGCTGCACCTGGAAATAGTGGTGGACCGGCTGTTGCGGGAGTTTATGGTCAACGCCTCCATCGGCAAACCGCAGGTGGCCTACAAGGCGGGCATTACCAGGAAATGCCGGGTGGAAGGCAAGTTCATACGGCAGAGCGGGGGCCGCGGCCAGTACGGCCATGTGTGGCTCGAGCTCGAGCCCGCCCAGCGGGGCTCCGGGGTCAGCTTTGTCAACGCCATTACCGGCGGCGTCATTCCCCGGGAGTACATTGCCGCGGTTAAAAAGGGGGTGCTGGGAGCGGCGGAAAGCGGCATCTGGAAGGGCTATCCGGTAATGGACGTGGGCGTCACCCTGTATGACGGTTCGTATCACCCGGTGGATTCCTCGGAGATGGCCTTCACCATTGCGGCGTCCATGGCCTTCAAGCGCGGCGTGCTCGAGGAAGGCAACCCGGTGCTGCTGGAGCCGATCATGTCTCTGGAAGTGGTGGCGCCGGAAGAGTTTCTCGGGGATCTGATCGGGGACATCTCCTCCCGGCGCGGCAAGGTTCTCTCCATGGAGGTGCGGCAGGGGACGGCTGAAATCAAGGCGGAGGTTCCGCTGGCGGAGATGTTCGGATATTCCACGGCGCTGCGGTCCGTAACCCAGGGGCGGGGGCTCCATACCCTTTCATTCCTCAGATACCAGGAGGCCCCGAGCTCGGTTTCCGCCGGCATCATTGCGGAGCCGGGCGGCGCGCGCGGTTGATTAGTTCACCATACAAGAGGAGGCAGGAGCCATGTCGAAGAAGAAATTTGAGAGGACGAAGCCCCACATCAACATCGGG
>CAYWLT010000267.1:0-3814 GCA_964459295.1 uncultured Thermodesulfobacteriota bacterium | reverse complement strand
GGGCTGGCGACCGACCTGCTTGAAGATGTTCTTGATTCCCTGGCGCCGAAACCCGCAGCGCGCCTCGCCCTGTACGCATGCGGTCCGCTCTCCATGCTTCAGCGGATCGCAACCATCGCCCGCGAACAGGCCATCCCCTGCCAGGTTGCTCTGGAGAGCACCATGGCCTGCGGGGTGGGCGCCTGCCTGGGATGCAGCGTGCCCGTCAGAAGCGGGAGCGGCGGCCCCGTGTCGTACCAACGGGTGTGCCGGGAAGGACCGGTGTTCGACAGCGCTGTTATAGACTGGGATCGCCTCAACCGGATCGCGCCGGAGCGATAATGTAATGTGTCCAACACTTCTTCACTTATTAAAGGCTCCTTTGCCTTGCGAATTCCGCGCTGTAGAAGAGGTTCAGTGGCTCAAGGGGAGGGGCTTTTGACGCCACAGCAATTTGTTCGGCAGCTTGCGGCACGACCCGGCACCTTCGACTTGAACGGAGGGCAGGTTGCTTTGCCGAGGCTTCGATACAGGCGGTTGCCGGACGGGTCTGTCGGACCAAGTTGGCCAGGCGGTTGAAAAATCCCCTCCCCTGAGCCACACAGCAATACTGGAATCAATGACGCACCACACGAGGGCAGTCACTGCAGGCTTAAACGCGCCCATGATACCGAAAGTCAAAAAGGTTTCTCTCGCGCTCAACCTCGGCGGGATACGCATGCGCAATCCGGTGATCGCCGCCTCCGGCACCTTCGGCTACGGCGAGGAATACGCGGCGCATGCCCCCCTCTCCCGGCTGGGCGCGTTCATTACCAAGGGCATCTCCCTGAAGCCGCAGGCGGGAAACCCGCCTCCCCGCATCGTCGAAACGCCGGGCGGCATGCTCAATGCCATCGGTCTGGAAAATGTCGGGGTCGAGGCGCTGCTCACCGATAAGATGCCCCGGCTGAAAAAACTCGGGGTGCCGGTCATCGTCAACATCTTCGGAACCACCCGGGAAGCATATGGCGAGGTGGCAAGGCGATTGGACGGTCGCTGCGGTCTCGCCGGCCTGGAGGTAAACATCTCCTGCCCCAACATAAAAAAGGGGGGTATCTCCTTCGGCATCGACCCCCGGGAGGCCTTCCGGGTGGTGAGCGCGGTGCGAAAGGCATACACCGGCCCGCTGATGGTCAAGCTGTCCCCCAACGTCACGGACATTGCCGCCATCGCCCGGAGCGCCGAAGATGCGGGAGCGGACGCGCTCTCCCTCATCAACACCCTCATCGGCATGGCCATCGACATTGATACACGGCGGCCCCGACTGGGAAATATCACCGGCGGGCTTTCCGGCCCGGCCATCAAACCGGTGGCGCTGCGCATGGTCTGGGAGGTGTGCCGTGCCGTGTCCATTCCGGTGGTGGGCATGGGCGGAATCTGCTGCAGCAGGGACGCCCTTGAATTCATCATCGCCGGTGCTTCGGCGGTCCAGATCGGCACGGCGCAATTCGTCAACCCCGGCATCGCCGGGGAGGTGGTCGGCGGCATCGCCGACTATCTCCGGACGCGGGGCATGTCCGGACTTCGGGAACTGGTGGGAAGCCTGCAAATCCCGCCGCGGGAAGGATCATGAGGAAACGCACGCGGGCGATTCGTCTGGGAAAGGTGCAGATAGGCGGCGGCGCCCCGGTGTCCGTCCAGGCCATGACCAAGACCGACACCAGGAACACCGGACTGACGGTTCGGCAGATCCGCCGCCTGGAGCGGGCGGGCTGCGATATCGTTCGGGTGGCAGTGCCGGACATGGAGGCGGCGCGCAACCTTGCTTCGATCAGGCGCGCCATCAGCATTCCCCTGGTAGCGGACATCCACTTCAATTACCGGCTCGCCCTGGAGGCGCTCCGTCAGGGCGTGGACGGGCTGCGGATAAACCCCGGCAACATCGGGGGGGCGGACCGGGTAAAGGCGGTGGTGGAAGCGGCGCGTGAAAGAAAAGTTCCCATCCGCATCGGGGTGAACACCGGATCCCTCTCCCAGCGGATACTGAAGGCATACAAGCATCCCACCCCGGAAGCCATGGTGGAGAGCGCCCTGGAGCACATCCGTCTGCTGGAAAAGCTCCGTTTTTATGATATCAAGGTATCGCTCAAATCTTCCGATCTTCTGGAAACGGTCCGGGCCTACCGGCTGCTGCACCGGGCGGTGCGATATCCCCTGCATCTCGGCGTTACCGCCGCGGGACCGCCCTTTTCGGGAACCATTAAATCAGCCCTCGGCATCGGCATGCTGCTGGCGGCGGGCATCGGCGACACCATCCGGGTCTCGCTCACCGGAAGCCCGGTGGAGGAGGTTCGGGTGGGACGGGAAATTCTCAAGGCGCTCAAGCTCCGGCCCCGCGGCCCGGAGATCATCAGCTGCCCCACCTGCGGCCGCTGCCGGATCGACATCATCGGCATGGCGCAAACCATCGAGCGGGAGCTCGCCGGGCTGTCCCGCGATCTCACCATTGCGGTCATGGGGTGCGCGGTGAACGGCCCGGGGGAAGCGCGGGAGGCGGATCTCGGCATCGCCGGCGGCACGGGGGGCGGTATCCTGTTTAAAAAAGGGAGGGTGGTGAAGCGGCTCAAAGAACACGAGCTGGTCCCCGCCCTCATCCGGGAGGCGCGATCACTGTAGTCGGCTGTTGAAAAGCGTCAATCTGCTTTGTGGCTAAAAAGCCCCTATCCTTTGAGCCACGGAACTGCCCGAGGAAAAATACTTTTTTCAACGACCTGCTATGATTCATTAATCGGAAAGGATGTCAGGATGCGCTACTCTCAGATGCTGATACCTACCCTGCGGGAAGACCCGAGCGAGGCGGAGATCGTGAGCCACCGCCTGATGCTCAGGGCCGGCATGATTCGCAAGCTGGCGGCCGGGATTTACTCCTTCCTCCCCCTCGCCCAGCGGGTGATGAGAAAAACCGAGCAGATCATCCGCGAGGAGATGGACCGGGCGGGCGCCCTGGAGGTCACCCTTCCCTTTGTCCAGCCCGCGGAACTCTGGCAGAAAACCGGGCGATGGGACATTTACGGCAAGGAACTGCTGCGTCTCAAGGACCGCCACAACCGGGAGTTCTGTCTCGGCCCCACCCATGAAGAGGTGATAACCGAGCTGGTCAAAAACGAGGTGTCCTCGTACCGGCAACTGCCCCTCACCCTCTATCAGATCCACATCAAATTCAGGGATGAAATCCGCCCCCGCTTCGGCATCATGCGGGCGCGCGAATTTCTGATGAAGGACGCCTACAGCTTCGACGCCGACGATGCCGGGGCGGCGGCGAGCTACGAAAAGATGTACCGGGCCTACTGCGCCGTCTTCGAGCGCTGCGGGCTCACCTTCCGGGCGGTGGAGGCGGACACCGGGCCCATCGGCGGCAGCTCCTCCCACGAGTTCATGGTCCTGGCCGATACCGGTGAGGACAGCATCTTTTCCTGCGGCAGCTGCGGCTACGCGGCCAGCCGGGACAAGGCGGAAATCGGCAGACGGTGCGAGGGGGAAGCAGGACCGATTCCGGTGGGGGCGCCTGCCAAAGTCGACACCCCCGGGCAGCGGACGGTGGAGGAAGTCACCCGCTTCCTCAAGGTGAAGCCGGAGCAGCTCATCAAGACGCTCATCTTTCAGCAGGACGACCGGGTCATCGCGGCGCTGATCAGGGGGGACCACGAAATCAATGAGGTAAAGCTCGCCAACCTGCTCGGCGCGGAGGCCATCACCCTGGCCGATGACCACGCCGTTGAAAAGGCCACCCGCGCGCCCAAAGGCTTTGCCGGCCCGGTGGGGCTTTCCATTGAAATGATCGCCGACCATGACCTGC
>CAYWLT010000266.1:0-3820 GCA_964459295.1 uncultured Thermodesulfobacteriota bacterium | reverse complement strand
GTTGCCGTCTCCGGTTCGGTGCCGCGGTGAATGGTGGCAAATTCACGGATGGTGTTGTGGTCCCCGATGCGCACATAGCTCACCGTGCCCTGCTTGAACGCCAGGTCCTGGGGCTCCTCACCGATCATGGCATACGGGTGAATTATGTTATGGCTGCCGACACTGGTCCCTTTTCTGATGATGGTGTGCGCGTCAACCCGGGTACCGCTTCCGATGCTCACGCCGTCCTCGATGATCACCCATGGCCCGATGACCGCATCGTCTGCGATGTCCGCACCGGCGGCGATACGTGCCGTGGAATCAATGGTACTCATCTACTCCTCCGCGCCCTGCCTCCGCGCCCCTCGCTCTGAGGCCTCGGTTTCAATCACCGCAACCAGCCGGTCAATCTCTTTGATAATCTTGCGGGAAAGCACACCGGAGATTTCTATCTCCCGCTTGATGGTTCGCAACACCCCGAGGCAGCGGTTGATGGTGGCCTTGCGCCGCTTCTTTTCCTCCTCCTCGGATTCCCCGCCGGCATACGCTTCCAGGATGTTCTTGAGCTTGTAGCGAACCTCTTTTGGCTCTTCACCCTTCTCCAGCACGCTGTCCCTGAGCGACCGGTAGTCATCGGCATCAAGGTTCTGCCGGTTGCGCGCCCGCCGCAGGATGTCAACCGAATCCACGCTGGGCAGGGCAACCACCTTTTCCGATTCCGACAGCCTTTCCTTGAGAAACGCAGGCTCCTCGCTCTCGAGAAAATAATACGAACGCAGCAGCTTTAAGGCGGTGGTGGTTTTAATGGCTATTTCCCGGCTGCAGTAGCTTTCAAAGCTGGTGTAGCCCCAGCGCTTGTAGTGCTTATCCTGAAACACCGCCTGCAGGTAATTGCCCAGCTCAATCCACGATGTCTTGAAGGCGCGCGCCGATTGCAGCACCCGGTAGCGCAGGGAGGTTTCGTCAAGCTCCTCCATTTTCCCTTCAATCTGCAAAATTGCCTTTGTCTTGGTAAGTGTCATGGATTATTTCCTGAGGTAGGGGTAGCGATCCTATGACCTGATAGTATCAATAAAAGCCCCATAATGTTGGGGAACAAGCAATATGAAAAGACTTGTGTCTGATACTAATACGATTATATCCCCTCACCCCATCCCTCTCCCACAAAGGGGAGAGGGGGATGATACCTTTTCACCCCGTGAGGGAAGAAACAAACAACAAGTTTCCTCTCCCTAGCGGAAGAGAATGTGCTCCCTGTTTCTTTGTTCTTCTGAAGGCATCCAGGAAAAAACGATTCCCTCTCCCCTCCGGGGGAGAGGATTAGGGTGAAGGGGCATCCTAACCTTCTTTCAAATCACCAAAACACCGGCATCAAACGGCGAACAAAAGAGATTCGCGCTGCTTCCCGTCCCGGGTGCTATTGCAACAATCCTCCCAGGGTGCGAAAATTGACGGTGATGACATCATCCTTGGCGCCGAGTCCTTTCAGCTGCAGGATCAGGCCCGGCGCATAGCGGTCTTCGGTGGAATAGCCGAAGCGCACCTCTTTCACCACCTCGCCCCTGGGAATGGCCTCGACCCGGTTGCAGGGGACGCTCACCTTCTGCCAGTTCCAGCATTGCACCTGCTCGATGGGCTGCTGGGTGGCGCTGTCGGTGAGTGAAACATTCTGGTCGTAAATGGCAATGGGCTTGTCACCGGCATTGACCGCACGGTAGAGGAGCTGATAAAAGTAAATGCCGCTTTCCTCCACCCGCGCAACCTGGTAATGCATGGTCAGCTGGTCGTTCACCGGCTGTTCGTACCATCCCTTCGCATCCTTCTGTTCAGTTGACGGCGGTGCGCCGTCAACTGAATAATAGTATTCTACCCGGTAGGGAGGTATCTTGATGCTGCGTGAGGGCTGCATTACGTTGCAGCACGATGCCACGAGCAACAATGCCATAACCAGGATTACCTGCTTCACCGGAAACACCCGGTAACATCGCGTCACATTCATATGACTTCCCCTGACAGCATGAGCAGCATCGTTAACGTTTGACCACCATGGCCATGCCCTGCCCGCCGCCGATGCACATGGTTATCAATCCGTAGGTATAATTTTTGCGCTTCATTTCATGGGCAATGGTAACCAGCAGCCGGGCGCCGGTGCATCCGATGGGGTGTCCCAGGGAAATCCCACTGCCCAGAGGATTGGTTTTTTGCATATCCATGCCCAATTCACGCATGCAGGCAATGGCCTGGGATGCAAACGCCTCGTTCAGCTCCACAATGTCCATGTCCTTCATGGTGAGACCCGCCAGGTCCAGCGCCTTCCTGACCGCCGGGATGGGTCCAAGACCCATGTAGGCGGGATCAATGCCGCCCGAGGCATAGGAAACCACCTTTAGCATCGGCTGCAAGCCCAGGCTTTTCGCCTTATCGGCAGACATCAGCAGGAGAGCGGCGGCGGCATCGTTTATCCCCGAGGCATTGCCCGCGGTTACCGTCCCGTCCTTCTTGAACACCGATTTTAAGCGCCCCATCTTTTCCATGTTGGTATCCATCGGCCGCTCATCGGTATCAAACGGGGCGGGGTCGCCTTTTTTCTGGGGGATCATCACCGGAATAATCTCTTCCTTGAAGGCGCCCGCCTTGATCGCGGCCAGGGCGCGCTGATGGCTCATCAAGCCAAGCTCATCCTGCTCCTGCCGGGAGATGCCATACTGCTCGGCGATGTTCTCAGCGGTCAGTCCCATATGGTAACCGTAGAAAATTTCCCACAGGCCATCGAGCACCATCAGATCGTTGAGCTCCCCCTTGGTGCTGACATCCATCCGGTACCCCCAGCGGGCGCTGGGCAGGGCGTAGGGAACATTGCTCATGCTTTCCATGCCTCCTGCGATAACCACCTCTGCCTGCTCAAGCTGGATCGACTGCGCACCCAGCGCCACCGCCTTGAGACCGGATGCGCACACCTTGTTGATGGTAAAAGCGGAGGTCTCTTTCGATATGCCGGCACGAATCATCGCCTGCCGGGCGGTATTCTGGCCCTGCCCGGCCGGAACAACATTACCCATGATCACTTCATCAACCTGGACTCCCTGGTGTGACGCGTCCCAGTCCTGATTCTTCTTTTCCAGGTCAATCAAGCCCTTCCCCTGGAGGGGCTTGGGGGCATACTGCAACATTTTTTCAGACGGCAGGGGCCGGAGCTTTGACTTCTTTAAAACCCCGTTGATGACCAGCGCGCCCAGCTGCACCACCGGGGTGTCCTTAAGCGTGCTTCCGAAGGTGCCGATTGCCGTTCTCACTCCATTGACCACAACAACTTCTTTCATGTGCTCTCCTCCTTAAAAAATGAATTGATCTTCACCTCACAATCTATCATGAAAATGACAGATACTATGCGTAACAACAAGCGTTTACATAAAAAATTTATGCAGTAAAGTCAAGAAAATAACACGCCGGCACAGTCCCTTGACAGGGGTATGACAAAGAGGTAATGTTTCACGAACGGCGGGTGATGTTTTACAAATGGCCATTGATAAATCCGAAGCACGCAATGCGAAATTCGAAACAAACTCAAATGACCAAAATTCAAATGACAAAAACTGCACTTGCCCAACGCCCGATTGAAATTGATATTTGATCTTTCATTGCCCCCTCACCCTACCACTCTCCCCGGAGGGTAGAGGGGACTAAATCTCGACTGCTAACCCTCGCCCCGCTGAGACTGTGTCCTAATGGAGGAATTTACATGTCTGCATTCTGAACCCTTCGCTGGTCGTTCTGAGCCCTTCACTGTGTCATTCTTCTATGTTGAAAAGCAAGTCTCTTCTATGTTGAAAAGCAAGTCTCT
>CAYWLT010000265.1:0-3856 GCA_964459295.1 uncultured Thermodesulfobacteriota bacterium | reverse complement strand
AATGTCAAAATCCGAAGGTCAAATGTCCAAAACCCTTGCTACTCAATGGTTGTTTGCTATTTGCTTTTTTGGAATTTTGGTTATTTTAATTTTGGATTTGTTTGGGATTTAGGGTTTTGAATTTGGAATTTGTCCCACGTCGTGCTTCCTGTTACTGGTAGGCAAGCACAAGGCGCTTAAATGACTCCGCAAACTGAAAGGGGCTGCCTTCCGCCTGCTTTGCGGCCATGAGCTTGATCCTTTCACGCCAACCGGGCATATGGGCAAATTGGCTTTTGTGCTGCGCTATAGCTTCCAATTTCCTTTCCATGACATCGGAGATGTTCACCACGTGGTCGGGCGCCGGGGGAAAGGTAAAGTGAATTTCCATCGGGGCGAAGGGAGGAATTTCCATCTCCTGGAGCACCGGCAGGAACAGATGGTCGCGCGCGTACACCACGGCATCGGCCGCGGCGAAACCGACCGCGCGGTGGTCGGGGTGAATCTGGTATGGTCTCCAGGGATCGTGGGTGATGATAATATCAGGCCGGCTGCTCCTGATCAGGATGGCGATTTCATCGCGCAAACCCCTGATTCGATCCAGCTCGCCATCGGGATGTCTCAAAAAGGTTAGGTGATGAACCCCCAGCACCGCGGCGGCGCTCTTTTGTTCCTGTTCACGTGTTATCGCGATCTGGAGGGGGGTGTTTGCGGGATCCTTGGAGCCCTTGTCTCCGGTTGAACAGACGACATATTGCACCTCATAGCCTTGCTCAATCAGCTTCAGCACGGTACCGCCCGAGGAGAGTTCGGCATCATCGGGGTGGGCCATGACCAGGAGCGCTTTTTTTTCGGTCGGGCGTGAGGTTGGGGATGTCATATCTTTCTTTTAGAACCGCGGATTTAACATGCCCCGCAGGTGGTCGCCGGTGCGACGGCTTTCGTTCCGGCATTGCGGCAGAAGGGCAGAAGAAGCTGCATGCCTTCCATCCTGTCGCCACTCAGCGCGAGGTAGAGCGCGAGGATCCGGTCGGCAATGATATTCCAGCCATACTGTATCGACCGCTCACGGGCATGCCATCCCAGGGTTTTCCTGAGCGCGGGGTTGTCCAGCAGCAGGCGTATCCTTTCCGCCAGCGCCCGTTCATTGCCTTCAGGCACCACGAAGCCGCTGCGCTCGTCCTGAATGAGCGAGGTCAGTCCTCCAACCTTGGAGGCGATAACCGGCGTCCCGCAGGCCATGGCCTCCAGGGCAACCATGCCGAACGATTCGTATCGTGAAGGCAGAACACATGCCTCCGCCGCGGAATAGTAGAAGGGCAGAAGGTCCTGCCGTTGCGCACCCAAAAAGGTGACCGTATCATTGATGCCCAGCTCGCCGGTTAATCGCTTCAACCGGCTGATTTCGCCGTCCCCTGAATAATCAGCGCTGTCCTTGTCGCCTCCCACGATAAGAATCTCGGCATCGAGGCCGCTGCCCATCTTCCGGTTCATTATAACCATGGCCTTGAGCAGGGTGTCAATCCCCTTTACCGGGTCGATACGCCCGACAAAGAGAATCATCTTCTTATCAGTCAGGCCGAGCCGCTTTTTCGCCGCCACCGGATCCAGCGGCCGGAACATCCGTATATCCACGCCGCAGGGCACCACGGTTATCCGGTTCGGCCGGGCGCCGCAGGCCCATATCATGTCCACCTTTTCCCGCTGGCTGGAAGCGGTAATATGGTCGGCATCGGCCAGCAATTGCCGCTCTACCTGCAGGCGCACCCCGGGCTCCTTTTCGCCCACCACTTTAGCGGCCCGGTTTTTGAAGTAGCCAAGGGTGTGAAACATGTGGAGCAGCGGCACTTTCCAGCGCCTGCCCAATTGCGCCCCCACCCAGCCGGAAAGCCAGTAATGGCTGTGAATAAGCCGGTAGCGGATGCCTTCCCTGCGCCGGAATTGCTCAAGGTTTTCCAAAAATTCAGGCAGATGAAACCACACCAGTTTTTTTTCATAGGGTGATTCGGGTCCCGCCTTAAGGTGAACGATCCTGACGCCCTCACAGAAGGGGACGACCGCCGGAACACCGGGATTCTGGGAACGGGTAAAGATGTCGATCTCGCATCCCCTCTCCGACAGAACCCGGCTGAGCTCCCGGATATAGACATTCATGCCGCCGGTTTCCTTGCCGCCCAGGGCGGCAAGGGGGCAGGTGTGAACACTGAGCATGGCGATACGACTCATATGCTTACTTTCCACGGTGGCTGCAGGTGAGGGTATAAATATGCTGATCGCTGCCGCCGAAACGGTACTTGTATGCCTCGCTTCCCCGCAGGAACTCGAAGCTTCCGATCCCGCGCTTGATGGCGTCTTCAATGCACAAGGCTATTGCCACACCGCCGGGGCTCAGGTGGGCATAGCGGGTGTCATAGGCAGAGTTATAGAGATAGAGGGTGCGGTTGTAGCTGAAGCACAAAAGATAGGTAATGGCCCTGCCGTTTAATGAGAGCGCATACAGGTCCAGCCATCCCCGGCGGGAAAACGCTTCTGCCAGCGCGCGCAAGAAACCTTCCCGCTGCGGCGTGAGGAATGCGCGCTTCATGCCGCCGCTTGCGCGAAAAAGATCGAGGAAGGCAGGCATGGCGGCCGTTGCCCGCGCGGGATCCGACAGGCGTTCGAAGTCCAGTGGTCCCTCCTTTTCCGCCCTTCTTTTTTTGCGCCTTATTTCATGCCGCTCCTTGGCGGGGAGGGCGTTGAGGTAGGATTCAAAATCGGAGGGAAGATCCATGCGGGGGGCGGTGTCTTCAAGGGTGATAACCACCTCGAGTTCTTCCCGCTGCGCAAGCGTTCTGAAAAATGCGAGGGTGGGAGAATGGTGCCGGAGGGAGTTGAGGGTTAGCGTGACCCGGCGGGGCGGTTGCAGGTATGCAATCAGGGCATGGTAAAAGCGGCTTTCAGCGCCCCGGGCGACGGTGAAATCGCGATAATCGCAGACATCGGGGCTGCCGAGCAGCGTCAGCGTCGTATCATCAGCGGCGCTTCCGGAGCAGAAGGGGGCGATGCCGCAGAGCTTGCCATCAGCTTCGTACAGGGCGAGAATCTTCAAGCGGCGGTCCTGGTGCCAGTAATGCCACCAGAGCATGTTCCAGGCGGCGGTGAGGAAGGGACTGCCGGCAGCGCAGCGCGAGGTCAGCTCATCCCACTCCCCGGACAGCGAGCTGAAAGCCGAAGGGTGGTTAAACTCCCTGACCAGAAGATCACGCGACGCGTTGATATCTGCGGGTTTGAATTGGAGGACTGCCTGGTTCATACTAGCCGCCTCGCGGAGAACCGCTTTTCAACCGTCTGTGTGCGTGTGCAGATATATGATACTAGCCGCTGGTTAGCGAAAAAAACATACCTTATTATTGCCAATTGTTCAACCATAAGCTTGAAAAAATATTTGCGCCGCCGCCCTTAAAAAAGCGGGATTGCCGCCTGCCGGCAGATGGCACGCAGGAGGACCTTTAACTTGCGCATCAATGCTTTTGAAAAGAGATATGGCCGGGGAAGGTGGAAAGGATGAACAACAGCCCCATTGTATCAGGCGAGGGAAATGATATCAGATTTCGCCCCCTCACCCTAACCCCTGGTCGCCTTGGGCGCCGCCGGAGGCGGGTAAACCTCTCCCCCGGCGGGGAGAGGGAACAGTTTCTTTGTGCTGTGCCATCTTAGGAGGAGAGAATGCCGGACCCCCTCTCGAGACTGTGTGATAATGTCATTCTGAGCGAAGCGAAGAATCTCCATTTTTAACTTATTGATTCCATGAGATTCTTCACGGAGTTTATCCTGAGCGAATAAGGAGATTCTTCGCTTCGCTCAGACCTTATGCTTGAAGATGGTTAATCACGTTTTA
>CAYWLT010000264.1:0-3973 GCA_964459295.1 uncultured Thermodesulfobacteriota bacterium | reverse complement strand
ATTGCCTCCAGCACACGCTCGGGAGTAAGGGGAAATGCCTTGAGCGTGTAGCCTATGGCATTGCTTACCGCCCCGGCGATGGCGTGGGGATTGCAGGCAATCGGTCCCTCGCCCACCTCCTTCGCGCCGAAAGGGCCATACGGATCGTTGGTCTCCACGATAATATGCTCCATGTTCGGCACTTCAAAGGTCCTTGGCAACCGGTAATCAATTCGTGACTGGTTTAGGATCTGGCCCTGTTCCATAATGCATTCTTCAAAAAGCGTCTGTCCCATACCGCTGAAGGCCTGGCCGTCCATCTGTCCCTCGACCGCGAGCGGGTTGATTGCCCGACCCACATCATGGGCAACGGTCATCCTGACCAGTCGAACCATGCCCGTCTCCGGATCCACCTCCACCTCGGCAATCTGCGCGCCAAAAGAATAAGCAAGCGCGGGCTTGCTGGTCGGAGAATTATAAAAGCCCCGGCCCATAATGAACCTTCCTTCGGATGAATTGAGGCTATCAAAAACCACATCCTCAAACGAAAGCGTCTTTTCAGGATCAGCCTTGGAATAAATCTTTCGATCCCTGAATATCAGCGATGCAGGCTTAACCCCGAGCTTTTCCGCCGCGTTTTTGGCAATCTGCTGCTTGGCATCAAGGCTGGCATTTTTTACCGCGTTGCCGGTGGTAAAGGTGCCCCGCTGTGAAAATGCCCCCACATCAAACGGCGCGACATCGGTGTCCCCGGAGACAACGGTGATGTCATCCGCGGAAACACCATGTGTTTCAGCGGCAATCATGGCCATGGTGGTATGAGAACCCTGTCCCATGTCCGGCAGCCCGGTAAAAAGACAAATCTTGCCGTCCTCGGCAATTTTCAGAAAGGCGGCCGAGGTGTCATGCTGAAAAAGCCCTTTACCGCCCGAACTCATCACCCCGCACCCTATGCCGATGCCCCGGTAGGGCGGGAGCTTGCCGTGTTTCTTTTTCCAGCCGGACTTCCGGGCCGCCTTATCGATACATTCCTTAAGGCCGCAACTCGCAAAGTGGGTATCGCCGATGGTGGTATGCCCCTTTTCAACCGCATTCTTATAATGCAGGTCGAGCGGATCCATCCCGATATCCTGGGCGATGGCATAGAGGTGCTGGCCCAGGGCAAACTGCGAGGGAACCAGGCCGCCGCCGTGGTGGAAAAAGTAGGGCACATTGTTGGTATATACCAGTTTGCCCTTGTAGCGCATGGCCGCGATCTTGTAAAGCATCTGCAGGGTCGATGCCACAATAATCAGCTGGATGAACTGCGTCTCAACGTAGGCGCCGCAGTCATATAAATGGTCGGCTTCAATCACCTTCAGGGTGCCGTCTTTGAGGATGCCTGACTTGAAGGTCAGCTTGTTTCTGCCTGCGGATCGGCAGACAATAAATTCTTCTTCAGCGGTCATACATATGCGCACCGGCCGTGAAGCTTTTCGTGACAGTACGGAAGCTATCAAATGATGTGGACGGACAGTCCCCCTTCCCGAGAAAGCGCCGCCGGTGTTGAGGTTGAAGACCCGCACCTGGCTTTCAGACAATCCTAAGCTCTTCGCCATCCCTTTCTGGATGAGGATTGCCGTCTGGCTGGGGGTCCATATGGCAAGCTTGCCGGGGAGAGAATAATCAACAATGGTTCCATGCAGCTCCGCGAAGCAGTTGTGAGAGGGGTAGACATCAAATTCATCGCTTCTGATATAGTCTGATTCCGCAAATGCCTTGTCCGCGTCACCATAATGCACAAGCTTTTCATCCGCGTAGTTATCATCGTAGTACTGATGAAGCACCGGTGCGCCGGGGGCCATTGCCTCTTCCATGGTGAGCAGAGCCGGCAATGGTTCATATTCAACCTTGATGAGTTCCGCCGCCTCCGATGCCGTATCGTCATCGGTTGCCGCCACCGCCGCGACTTCGTCTCCGATGTAGTAGACCAGTTCATCGCAGAGCAGCTGCTGGTCGGGACCTACCATGATGCCGCCTGAGTCCTTGTGGGTGACCACCGCCTTGACTCCCGGCAGTCTTTCGGCGCGGGATGTGTCAATGTTCACAATTCTTCCCCGCGGTATGGTGCTGCGAACAATTTTCCCGTGCAGCATGCCCGGGAGCGCTACATCTTCAGTAAACTGTGAGCGACCGGTAGCCTTGAGAGGCGCGTCAAGTTTCGTTTGTCTCCGGCCCACCACATTGTATTTTTCAGCCATTATTCATTATCTCCAGCAGGATGAGACGCTTTTTTAACCGCCTCCATGATTTTGATATGGCCGGTGCAGCGGCAGAACGTGCCTGCAAGGGCTTCCTTGATCTCATCGTCGGTGGGGCTTGGGTTTTCATCCAGAAGCGCCTTCCCGGTCATGATGATACCCGGGGTGCAGTAGCCGCACTGAATGGCCCCATTTTCAATAAAAGACTTCTGCAGGGGATGCAGTGACTCGGCAGTGCTGATGCCCTCGATGGTGTTGATCTTGCGGCCTTCGCACTCCACCGCCAGCGTCAGACATGAAAGAATCGCCTTTCCGTCGATGATGACCGTACAGACGCCGCAGCTGCCGCTCTCGCAGCCCCGTTTGGTCCCGGTAAGCCCCAGCTCGTCCCTGATCACTTCAAGCAGCGTCTGCCATGGTTTTACCGCCACATCATAAACAGTTTCATTGACCGTGAGCGATATAATTGTCTTTTCCATTATTTGCTCCTGTTTTTCCCGGAAAGAACCTTCAATTCATTAAGCGCTTGCTTGACCATCACCTCTGCAAGATGCCGCTTGTAGCCAGCCGAGGTAAATACATTGGTGAGCGCTCCAAGCTCCGATCGGGCAGTTAATGCCGCCATCTCGATGGCGGCATCGGTAAAGCCGGCGTCCGCAATAACCTGAGCCGCCTTCTTCAGGCTTATCGGTGAGGAACTGATGCAATTAATAACCAGTCGGATCTCACCCTGGCTCTTGCCGTTTTGAGAAATGAAGCCGGCTATGCTTCCCATGGAAAAATCAATGCCTTTGCGCATAGCCATCTTTATAAATGTCGTGCCGGCCGAACTGCTTTCCCTGGGAATGAGAATTGCTGAAACTATTTCCTCCGGCGCGAGAACAGTCGGATGCGCTCCGTTGTCCTGGAAAAAATCTTTTAGCTGAACAACCCGTTCCTGGCCCTTAGTGACAATCCTTGCCCTTGCTCCGAGCGAAATGAGAACAGGGACAGTGTCAGAACTGTGGATCGCATGGCAGCGGGGCGATCCCTTGATGGCATGGCACTCCCTGCCTCCCATTTTATGGCATACTTCACGGGCATCCCTCCACCATTTTGACTTATTGTAGTACCAGCAGCGGGTATCGAGGCAGATGTTCCCGCCGAGGGTTCCCATGTTGCGTATGTGCTTCGAAGCAACCGATTGCACTGCTTTATGCAATGAGGGAAATTCAGAGGCAATCTGCCTATGGGACACAATCTCTGAAAGGGTGACGCCTGCCCCGATGCTGCAATATCCCTTTTCGTCCGGCACAATTTGCTTTAATTCCGGCAATTCCTTTATTCCCACAACCAACTCCGGACACGTCACCCGATACTTCATGTTAAGCAAAAGGTCGGTTCCGCCAGCAAGAAGCCGGGCCCTGCGGCCGTGCTCCTGTAACAGATCAAGGCAAGCTTCCAAACCGGCCGGCTTTCGGTATTCAAATCGGGGAAGTCTCATCGTAGTACAACTCCTTCATCTGTATGACGGATGACTGTTCTGAACTTGTTGAACACTATAAAGTAACTCTTCAAAAACTGTCAAGCATAAACGGCGCGGAATAACCTGCCCCATGGTCCGCGCCTAGGCATCGCTTCCATTCAATCTTTGATAGTTTTCAAGAGAATCAATGTCGATTGCCTCCCGCTTATCCTGAATTGTCACCAGGCGGATCACGCTTTGCATTTGATCCATTATCGCCCGCCCCCCCTGGTCTTCCTCCATCGCAAGG
>CAYWLT010000263.1:0-3999 GCA_964459295.1 uncultured Thermodesulfobacteriota bacterium | reverse complement strand
TAAAAAAGAGACTTGCTTTTCAACATAGAAGAATGACATTATGACACAGTCTCCCCGAGGCGAGGGAAAGTCTCTCTCCACAGCAGAATTGTGGAGTATAAAACCCGCGCAAGGAAGAGGGATGAAAAATATTTCAACCAGGGATTCCATCAGGCTTTATAAGCGCCTGCTCGCCTACATCAAACCCTACTGGGTGCTGATGCTCTTTGCCGTTCTCTGCGCCGCGGGACTGGCCGCCGCCAACACCGGCATCGCCGGGATCGTCAAAAAGGTGATGGACGACATCTTTGTGCAGAAGAACCTCTCCATGCTCCGGATTATCCCCCTGGCCATCATCGCCCTCTACATGTTGAAGGGGCTGTGTGACTATTTTCAGGAATACCTGATGGGATATGTGGCGGTCAAGGTGGTCACCGACATCCGGGACGAAATTTATTGCCACCTGCAGAAGCTGTCGCTGGCCTTCTTCACCCGGAATCCCACCGGGGTGCTCATGTCGCGCATCGGCAACGACACCACCCTGCTCCAGTCCACCGTCTCGGACAGCATCACCAACTTCCTGCGCGACTCGCTCACCATCGCGGGCTTAACCGGCTACACCTTCTGGGTAAACTGGAAGCTTGCCGCCATGTCCTACCTGGTCATTCTCTGGGCACTGATACCCATCCGCATTTTCGGCAAAAAAAGCCGGAAGTTCAGCACCAAGAGCCAGGTCAAAATGGCGGATATCGCGAAATTTCTTCACGAGACCATCTCCGGCATCCGCATCGTCAAGGCCTTTGGCATGGAGGAGTATGAAAACCGGCGGTTCGCCGAGGAAAATCACCGCTTCTTGAGGATCCGGGTAAAGCGGTTGCGCATCCGCGCCCTTGCCTCCCCCACCATGGAAATGCTCGGCGGCATCGCCTCCGCGGCGATTCTCTACTTCGGCGGGTACAGCGTCGTCAAGGGCCAGCTTACTTCGGGAGACTTTTTCTCGTTTGTGGCCGCCTTCGCCATGATGTACCGGCCGGTGCGCGAACTCAACAAGCTCAACCAGACCATCCAGGAAGGGCTGGCCGCCGCGGTGCGCACCTTTGAAATCCTTGACACCAAAGCGGACATCGTCGACAAGCCCGGGGCGCGGGAGCTGCCGCCCATCCGTCGGTCCATCGAGTTCCGCGACGTCTGCTTTCAGTACGATCAGCAGCCGGTGCTGGAGCGCATCACCCTGAAGGTGCCGGTGGGCGAAATCATCGCCATCGTCGGCGGCAGCGGGGCGGGAAAATCAACCATGGCCAACCTCATACCCCGCTTCTATGACGTGACCGCGGGGGCCATCCTCATCGACGGAACCGACATCCGCGATGTCACCATCCGCTCGCTGCGCCGCCAGATCAGCATGGTCACCCAGGAGATAATCCTCTTCAACGACACCATCCGGCACAATATCTCCTACGGCAGCATGGACAAGCCCGATGCGGAAATCCGGGCCGCGGCCACGGCGGCCCACGCGCATGACTTCATCATGGACAATCCCGGCGGCTATGACGCGGTCATCGGGGAGCAGGGCACCAAGCTCTCCGGCGGCCAGAAGCAGCGGATCGCCATTGCCCGCGCCCTGCTCAAGGACGCCCCCATCCTCATTCTCGATGAGGCCACCTCTTCGCTTGACAGCAAGGCGGAAGCCGAGGTGCAGATTGCCCTGGAGCGGCTCATGGAAGGCCGCACCACCTTCATCATCGCCCACCGCCTCTCCACCATAAAAAAAGCCCACCGCATCATCGTTCTGGCGGAGGGAAGGATTGTGGAACAGGGCACCCATGACGAGCTCATGGCGCGCGGAGGGGAATATCACAAGCTCTACACCACCCAATATCATGTGGAATCCATCTCACCCCCGGACGGCTCCTCTCCGGCGCTGTCCTGAGCGGCCCGGACAACGGTCGGTACGCGGGTATGT
Source organism: uncultured Thermodesulfobacteriota bacterium (assembly GCA_964459295.1). GTDB lineage: Bacteria > Desulfobacterota > WTBG01 > WTBG01 > WTBG01 > CAZWCD01. The sequence continues at coordinate 2,057 of CAYWLT010000263.1, read as the reverse complement.
ACTTTATCTATAATATGCTGCTCCTGGCGGCGTCGCCACTCCTGGCCCTGCTGATGATGGCGGCCGCGGCGAGCGCCCGGAAATACCGCAGTGGCCTCGCCCAGAAACTGGGGTTCATCTCCTCCTCGGTCGTTGGGAAGCTGACGGGGAGCAGGCCGGTCTGGGTCCACGCGGTATCGGTGGGCGAGGTGATGGCGGCCATCCCCCTGCTGCAGGAAATGAAGGGGCGCTACCCCGGGCAGACCATCGTGCTTTCCACGGTGACCGCCACCGGAAACCACACCGCCGCGCTGAAGGCGCACCAGGCCGACGCGGTCATCTATTTTCCCTTCGATTATCCCTTCATGGTGCGGCGGGCGATCAGGCGGATCCGGCCCCGGCTTTTTATAACCATGGAAACCGAGCTCTGGCCGAATTTCCTGCGGGAGATGAAACAAAGCGGCACGCCCTCGGTGGTGGTGAGCGGCCGCATCTCCAGTCATTCCTACCGCAAGTACCGCCTGGCCCGCCTCTTCTTCAGCCGGGTCCTGGCCAATATCGACGCCTTCTACATGCAAACCGAGGAAGACGCCCGAAGAATCATCAGCATCGGCGCCGACGGCGGGCGCGTCATCACCCTGGGCAACCTCAAATGTGATCAGGATATCCCGCAGTTAACCGCCGGGGAAAAGGAACAGCTCCACGGCACCCTCAACCTCCGGCCGGGCCAGAATATTTTTATCGCGGGAAGCACCCACCGGGGCGAGGAGGAGATGGTGCTGGGGGTTTTTAAGCGGCTTAAGGAGAGCTTCGCCGATCTGACGCTCATCCTAGCCCCCCGACATCCGGAGCGGTTCGGCGAAGTCGCCAATCTTATTGCCCGCTCCGGTTTTGCCGGCGTGAGAAAAACCGAACTGACCGGGCGGGACGCGGGACCGCTCAGCGAGGTTATCCTGCTCGACACCATCGGAGAGCTTTCCAAGCTGTACAGCATCGGCACGATCATTTTTGTGGGAGGGAGTCTGGTGCCCACCGGCGGGCATAACGTGCTCGAGCCGGCCGCCTACCGCAAAGCGGTGCTGTTCGGACCGCACATGGACAATTTCCAGGAGATCGCCCGCTGCCTCATCGAAAGCGGCGGCGGCCTGCAGGTAAACGACACCGAGGGGCTCTTTGTAAAAGCCAAAAGCCTGCTGGACAACGAGTCGGTGCGCAACCACCTGGGAGAAAAGGCCTTCCAGGTCATTGCCCGCAACCAGGGCACCACCCGGAAGGCCATGGAGGCGATTGGCGCCTTTTTGTGATGCCGGCGGAACAATGAATCTACGCCTGTTAATCCAGGATTTACTGCATTCCAACCCGCGGCAGGAGGGCATGAGCAGAAAAATTATGCTCTTCCCGCTCTATCTGCTCTCCCTGCTCTATGCCCTGGCCATGCGGTGGCGCCGCGCCTGCTACCGCAGCGGCATGCTGCCCTCATCCTCCCTGCCCTGCCCGGTGGTGAGCGTCGGCAACATCACCCTGGGGGGAACGGGCAAGACGCCCATGGTCATCTACTTGGCGCAGCTCCTTCAGCGGCGCGGGCTCAAGGCGGCGGTGCTCAGCCGCGGATACCGGTCGGAAAGCGGGCAGGTGGTTGCGGTGGTGTCCGACGGTGCACGCCTGCTGCTCGGCCCCCGCGAAGCGGGCGATGAGCCGGCGATGATTGCCAGAGCGCTCCCCGGCACGCCGGTGATCATCGGGCGCGACCGGGTGCGCTCCGGCCGACTCGCGTGCGAGCGGTTCAACCCGGATGTCATCCTGCTGGATGACGGGTTCCAGCACCTGCGGCTCAGACGGGATGCGGACATCGTGCTGGTGGACCGAAACGTTGGATTCGGCAACGGCCGGCTCATCCCGCGGGGCATGCTGCGGGAGCCGCTCAGCGCCTTGCAGGCGGCCCATCTCATCATCCTCACCAAAAAGGCCGGAGGGTACCGCCCGCAACCTCTGGAACAGGCCATCACCGCGCGCAATCCCCGCGCCCCCCTATTCTCCGCCGGCTACGGCGTCAGGGGGCGGACCGCCCTTGACGGGTC
>CAYWLT010000262.1:0-4048 GCA_964459295.1 uncultured Thermodesulfobacteriota bacterium | reverse complement strand
GGCCTTGGTCCGCGCCTGACTGAAAAGATCGCGCACTCGGGCCGCCCCCATCCCCACAAAGAGCTCCACGAAGTCGGAACCGCTGATGGAAAAGAAGGGCACGCCTGACTCGCCGGCCACCGCGCGCGCCAGCAGCGTTTTTCCCGTGCCCGGCGGGCCCACCAGCAGCACCCCTTTGGGCATACGTCCGCCGAGCTGCTGGAACCGCCCGGGCTCCTTCAGGAATTCAATGATCTCCCGCAGCTCCGCCTTCGCCTCATCCGCGCCGGCCACATCGCCAAACCGCGTTGGGATCTGCTCCTCCGCGAAGAGCTTAGCCTTGGTCTTGCCGAAGGCCATCATGCCCATGTCCGGGCGCATCCTCTTCATCAGCAGGTACCACAGACCGAAGAACAGCAGGGTGGGGAAGACCCAGGAGAAAAGATTGAGCAAAAAGGTGCTCTCCGGCGCACCGCGAAACGTGACATTGTACTGGGCAAGTTTCCGGGAAAGGTCGAGATCCACCCGCACCGTATCAAAGCTGACCGCCTTTTCCACATTGTTTTCTTCGACCAGCATCTTGCCGAAGATTTTATCCTTCTGCACCGACACCTCGACAACCTTCCCCGCTTCCAGCTTCTGGAGAAACTCACTGTAGGAAATGTCACGCGGCCTGAACTGGGAAAAGAACAGGTTCTGTAAAAACAAGATCCCCCAGATGGCAATCAACACATACCAGATTGAAAACTTCGTTTTCTTTTCCACCGTCACAACTCCTTTCAGCCTCGTATCATAGTGCTAACAAGCTGTTGCAAAACACCCATCTGATTTGTGGCTCAAGGGGAGGGGCTTTTGACGCCACAACAACGTGTTTGGCAGCTTACGTCATGACCCCGTGCCTTACGACTTAAACTGCAGACAGGCAGCTTTGCAGAGGCTTCGATACGGGCTGGTGCCAAGCGGGTCTGTCGGACAAAGTGAGAAAGGCGCTGCCGTTCTATCGGTTCCGAATACTTTTGTTGTGGCTAAAAAGCCCCTCCCCTTGAGCTACATACTAGTAAGCAAGCTTTTTCAGCCGGTGTCACTACTTTGCAACAGCCTGATCATTAAAACCATTTCTTCCTTTTAAAATACCATATCATCCCCAGCGCCGCCAGCGCCATGGCGGTGATGGCCGCAGGATAGCCGTATTTCCAGCGAAGCTCCGGCATATTGAGCGGCGAGACATCGGGGTTGAAATTCATGCCATAGATGCCGGCGATGAAGGTAAGCGGCATAAAGATGGTGGCGATGATGGCCAGCACCTTCATCACCTCGTTCATCCGGTTGCTCATGCTCGAGAGGTAGGTCTCGAGCATGCCGGAGATGATGTCCCGAAAGGTTTCCACCGTGTCGATCACATGCACCGTGTGATCGTAGACATCCCTGAGATAGACGGTGGTCGGCTGCCGGATCAGCGGGGATTCCCCCCGTTCCAGCATGTTGACCACCTCCCGGAGCGGCCACACCGACTTGCGCAAAAATATCATCTCGCTCTTGAGCCGGTGAATGGCGCGCAGGCTGTCCGGCGTGGGATGGTTGACCAGATTTTCCTCCACCGCTTCAATCCGCTCGCCATAATGCTCAAGAACGGCGAAGTATTCATCCACGATGGCGTCAATCAGCGCATAGGCCAGATAGTCCGCGCCCATCCGGCGGGATCGGCCCTTGCCGTGCCTGATGCGCTCCCGCACCGGGTCAAAGAGATTTCCCGGCCGCTCCTGAAAGGTGATGACGTAATGGGGCCCCACCACCATGCAGAGCTGCTCCGCGTCGAGCAGCCCGCTCTTCCTGTCGTGGCGGAGCATTTTCAGTACGACAAAAAGATAGTCCCCGTAATCCTCCAGCTTCGGGCGCTGGCCGGTGTTGACAATGTCCTCAAGCACCAGGAGGTGCAGGTTAAAATGGGCCCCCAGCTTCTCGATGAGCTCCATCTGGTGGATGCCATCGATATGTATCCAGCTCACCGCCGGCAGGTCCCGCAAAAAGAAACACTCCTCGACGTTCTGCACCTCCCTTTCATCCAGATGGAACTCGTCATAGTTCATGAAGCTAATCAGCGCCTTCCCATCCGGTTTCGCTCCGATGTGGACAAGCGTGCCCGGCGGAAGTCCGGATTTGCGCGATCTTTTTTTTACATATCGCTCCATGGCCTACCCTCCCGAGACGGTTTCCCGCCAGGGTGCTTTTCCCGATTTTCGTGTTTTCTTCAACGGCTTGTGTGCGGCATCCACAATCTCCCGCTCCACCCGTATCCGGGGTGGAGATCCCGGCGCAAGGGAGACCGACGGGGTGGGAAGGCTGACGGCCGCTTCAATCACATCCGACTCATTGACTCCCGACAGGTCAATGGGCTCGGTTTTAATGCTGGTGATGGCTTTTAAGTCGGAAGGCGCGCCGGACAAGGCCACCCGGTCCGGCGTCAGGCGGTATGACGCCAGCTTTTTCCCCTCCGGCAGGGTTCCCGTCCACTGCGGAATGACCTCCACCCTGCGGGTTTCCCGCTCCTCCATGACCACGGTAATCTCGCGCGGATTGATCTTCATAACTTTAAAACCCGGCGGCACGGAAATGTTGTTTCGGGTCAGCGAATAACTGTTCCTGCCCGACTTGCTGTTCGCCAGGTTCAGCCACAGGCTGATCTCCTCCGGCTTCAGTTGAAGGATGAGGCGGCGACTCCCGGCCACTTGAACCTCGGCCCGGTCATTCGAGGCGCTGATCATCTCATACGCCTTGGGGAGATTTCTGAATTCGATGGGCGCGGTATAGGATATTACCGATTCCTTTTCCCCTGCAAAAAAAAACCAGATGACGATGGCCAGGAGCAAAAAGGAAAGCTTGGCCGCGCTGTCCAGCGCTATCTGCTTCGCCCTGCCGAAGGCGCCGGACCCGCCGGTCTCTCCCTCGATGAGTTCCTTGAGCCGGGTCGACATCTGTTCCTGCCCGGACATCTTCTTCAAGCTGCCGCCGCAGGCCAGGGAAACCTCCCCCCGCTCCTCGGAGACCACCGCGATCACCGCATCCGACCGCTCGGAAAGGCCCAGCGCGGCACGATGTCTGGTGCCGTATTGCAGGGGCAGGGATCCCTGCATGGTAAGCGGTAAAAAGGCCGCGGCAACCGCTATCCGGCTGCCGTCCATGATGACCGCTCCGTCATGGAGCACCGAGCTGTGGTCAAAGATGCTGAAAAGCAGCTCCCGGCTGAAGTTGGCATCCAACCGCACCCCGTCCTGAATGAGGTGATAGAGGCTGGTGGTCCTGGTAAACACCACCAGCGCACCCACCCGTCCTTCGGCCAGGGCAAAGATCGCCGCGGAGACGGAGCCATAATCAAAAACCCGGCGCCGTCGGGGTTTCCCCCAAAACAGGTTGATGGGGCTGGTGCTGACCACCACCCCGCGAATTTCATTTCTGAAGATCACCACCACGATTATAACAATGATGGCCCCGATACCCCTGAGGATGAGGCTGGTCACAATCATGCCCAGGGTATTGGCGACCAGGTCAAACATCCAGAGAAGGGTCACCCCGATGATGGCCCGGAAAACCAGGGTTCCCCAGAACAGCACGAAGCAACGATAGAGGAGAAAGGCCACGATGCCGATATCCAGCCAGTCATGCCAGCGGACTGTCTGCACAATTTCCGAAATGTATGAGATGTAGTCTAGTGCCATTGCCGCAGCCTTCCCGCCGCTGATTGCTTGTTTCGTGCGTCATTGATTCCTTTATTGATCGGCGGCTCATGGGGAGGGGGCTTTTAGAGCCACAACAAATGCGTCTGCACCAGTCGAACGGCAGTGTCGCTCTAACTTGGTTCGGACAGACCCCATGGCAACAGCCTATATCAAAGCAGCGTGAAGCTGCCTGTATTCGGTTTAAGTCATAAGGCACGGGGTCGTGACGTAAGCTACCAGACAAATTGTTGTGGCTATAAAAGCCCCCTCCCCATGAGCCACTACCCCCCCTTACCGCATGTAATTCGCAACACACGGCACCCGTTAACACGTAAAGCAGGGTTGGACCAACACAC
>CAYWLT010000261.1:0-4078 GCA_964459295.1 uncultured Thermodesulfobacteriota bacterium | reverse complement strand
TCATAAGCGCTCTCCCCGCGATGCCGGCAGCCCTTGCCGCCTGCGCCGCGGTCGGGGGCGGATTTCGCCGGCAACAAGGATTCGGCCTGTTGCGGGCGGCAACGCTGCTTTTGGCGCCGCGATGGCGCAGGGTGCTTTTCTGCTCATCACCGCCGGCGTTTCCCCGCGGGTTCGCGTTTCGCAAGACAGCCGAGTAACTTCCGGGAGATAACGACCACCAGGACGGCGGTGATCGCGCCACATATCACATCGATCGTGTAATGATACCGGCAATAAACGGTTGACGCGGTCAAGCCGAGGAACAGCACCGAGAACAGGGGCGCCCCGCGCGGGAAGTGTTTTATACCATAATACAGCACCACCGCCGCCACCGCCACATGGGAGCTGGGAAAAGCCGCCCCGCCAACCTCGAACCGTTCATAGAGGACCGCCATGATCGCGGTGAATCGCCCTCCCGCGGAAAAATCGTTCATATTGAAGACGGGCGCCCCCACCACCGGGAGGAATGCATAGATGAGATAACAGACATAGAAGGTGTTGCACAGGGAAAACATATAGTCGGTAAAGACGTGCCGGCCTCTCCTAAAATAGAGCATCAATCCTAATACCGGGAACTGAAAATAATAGGTGAAATAAGAAAAATGCATGTATTCCACCAGCCAGGGCTGGGGGAACGCCCGGGCAAAAGCTATGGCCGGCTGAAACCCGAAGATTATATATTCAATGCGCTGAAACAGCGGATCGAGCAGCTCCGGGAAGACTATCCGGTTTATCCTGCTGGTCTGCTGGTATTCCGCCAGTAAAAACAGCAACGGATAAAAGCCTTTTAAAAATTTTGCCATGCCCGGCGAGCTGTCCCCTATTCCTGAAACGATAAAAACAATGAAGAGCAGGATTGACAGGTTGATCAGGATCTCGAAATACCAGAAGTGAATGCGGTTGTGAAAGAGCAGCAGGATGAGGGCAATGCCAAGGTTATAGATCAGCGTCGCTACATCGACACAGTTCAAGTTTTTCCCGCCTACAGCCATCCGTTCTCCGTGTACCAGTCCATCGTTTCCCGCACACCTTCCGACAAGGTGTAGCGCGTTTGGAATCCCAGCTCCTGCCTTATGCGCTGTGAAGAACAGATCCACGCCGGTTCAAGAAATTCCCTCATCCGGTCAGCATTGAAAAGCGGCGCATGCCCGGAGAGCGCGGCCAGCAACGACCCGGCGGTTCCCACCATCCTGCTTATGAGCAGCGGGATGGTTATTTTAAGCGCCGACTTTCCCATCGCGCTGCGTATAATCTCCGCCATGCTTAACCAGGACTGGGTACAGCCGTCTTCTACTAAATATTTTTTGCCTACCGCCCGCTCGTTGGTCAAGCAGTCCAGCACCGCGGCCACCGCATCCTTGACATAAACTATGGAAAAAAACCGTTCCGGCCCGGCGATCACCGGCATAATCCCGCGCCTTACCCATCTGAAATAGATTAAAAAATCCGTGTCCAACGGCCCGTATACGGCAGGAAGGATCAGTATGGATACGGGCAGGTCCTTGATGAACGTCTCAGCCACTCTTTGACCGGCCAGTTTGCTCCTGCCATAAGCGCTGACGGGTATCGGCAGGTGCGCTTCGGTGATCGGCTTACCGTTTCTGGCAGGGCCCAGCGCCGCAAGGCTGCTGATGTGGACTATCCGGCCAATGCCGGGATTGACCTGAGCGCATACCCGGTAGAGGTTGCGGCATCCCTCTTCATTGACGGCAAGAAATTTCCGCCGCGAGGGTGCGGTCTTGAGGCCGGCACAATGAACTATGGCATCAACGCCGCTCACCGCAGGTTCCAGGGTCTCAGGCAGAGTGAGACTGCCCTGTACCAGCTCGGGCTGAAACGGCTTGATGAAATCAAGGCGGGAATTTTTATGAACCAGACAACGGACCGCAACGCCCTGGGCCAGCAATGTTTTTACCACATGCAATCTAATAAAACCCGCGGCGCCGGTTACCAGAACTTTTTTCATGGCCGCACCCTGAGCAGCATTTTACAGCAGGTTGAAATCATAGAGACGGTAGGTCTTGTACCTGGTATAGCCGATCTTTTCCAGCACCCGGTTCATCGCGGTATTATTTCCAAGCACCCATGACATCTCACAGCCGGTATAGCCGTTTGCCGGTCCGCGCTTGTAGTACTCGTAGTAGAAATAGTTATCGATCCCCATGTGGCGGAATTCCTTTTTCACCCCCATGGCAATCATCCTCATGCAATCAATTTTTTTCTTATGCCACGGCAGTGTGAACAGGCCAAAGGGAAGCAGCCGGCCGTTGAGCCGCCCTAACACCTGATTGAAATCGGGCACGGCAAGGGAGAACCCCGCCACTTCACTTCCCACCTCGGCCATGAGGCAGAGTTCAGGGTTTATGATCAGCTTAAGGTCTTGAGCGAGATGGGAGAACTCTTTTTCGGTCATCGGCACGGCGCCCCAGTTGTTTTCCCAGGCGGCGGTATACACATCGTGGATCTTTTTTATTTCCGCATCAAAGCCCTTCATATTCAGGGACCGCACCGTAAATTTATACTTTTCCCGGCAGCGCTTCGCTCCCCTTTCTATCCGACGGGGAATCGGGCCGTGTTGGTGTTCCCCATAATAGGCGTACAAATCCATGGTCTTGGTAAAGCCATAGTCCAACACCAGCCGCTCATAATACGGAGGATTATACGGCATCATAAAGACCGGGGGTATGGCAAAACCTTCAACCAGCAGCCCGCAGTCATGATTCACCGACATGTTCACCGGCCCGCGCATGGTTCGCATTCCCCGCGACCGGAGGAACTGCGCCGCCTGATCAAACAGACACTGCGAAATGCGCCGGTCATCCTCACATTCAAATAAGCCAAAAAAGCCGGTTTGCTCCCCGTGGATAGAAATATAATTGCGGTCGATAATGGCGGCAATTCGTCCCTGATCACGGCCGCCCCCATCGCGGGCCATGAACAGCTTTACCTCGGCATGGTCAAAAAAGGGATTTTTGAGCCGGTTGAGAAAATTTTTACGCTCAAAGATGAGCGGCGGCACCCAGTGGGTATGGTTGCGGTAGATGCGCCAGGGTAACTTGATAAAACGGATGCGTTCTTTGCCGGTCACTATTTCGCGGATGACCATAATCACAAACTACATTATGACCCCTAAATATTTCCCCACCTTCCGGAATTTTTCAAGCGCGCGATCTATTTGCTCAAAAGTATGGGTTGCCATGAGGCTGATCCGGAGCAGCGCGTGGTTCGCGTCCACCGCCGGGGACACCACCGGATTCACAAAAATCCCTTCATCCTGCAGCATCTTGCACATGGTAAAGCAAAGCAGGTCATCGCCCAGGTGGAGCGGCAGGATCGGGGTCACGGATTTGCCCAGATTGAATCCCATGCCCTTCAGGCCATCGGACATGCGTTGGGTGTTGTCCCACAACTTATGCATCCGCTCCGGTTCCGACTGGACAATGTCAAGCGCGGCCATGACCGATGCGACATTGGCCGCGGGCATGCTGGCACTGAAGATAAGCGCGCGTGAATGATGTTTCAGGTAATTGATGGTGGCTCGATCTGATGCGATGAACCCCCCCAGGGAGGCCAGCGACTTGCTGAACGTGCCCATGATCAGTTCCACGCGTTCGGTGAGGCCGAAATGCGATGCCGTGCCCCGCCCCTGGTGGCCGATAACCCCGATGGCGTGCGCATCATCCAGCATAACCATCGCGTTATATTCGTCCGCCAGTTGCACAATCATCGGCAGGTTGGCGATGTCGCCGTCCATGCTGAAAACACCGTCCACCACAATCAGCTTGCCCTTGTCCAATTCGCACATCCGGAGTTTGCGTTGAAGGCTGTTCATGTCATTATGCTTGAAACGGAACATTTGCCCGAAACTCAACCGGGCCCCGTCTATAATGCTGGCATGATCCAGTTTGTCCAGCAGCACATACTCATCCCTTACCACCAATGTTGAAATGACACCCTGATTGGCCTGAAAGCCGGTTGAGTAGAGCATGACCGCCACTTTTCCGATGAACGCCGCGCTTTTTTCCTCGCACTGAATATG
>CAYWLT010000260.1:0-4121 GCA_964459295.1 uncultured Thermodesulfobacteriota bacterium | reverse complement strand
GGCCGCTTTATCCTGCTGGTGTACCCAGCTGCACTGATCGCGTATGTTGGCCAGCTCAAACAGGTAGCGGTTGAGTCCGGCTTCCTGGATGGTTTCCTGAAAAAGCGGCTCGTGGGTGCGGGGAGAGCAGGAGGCGACCACCACCCGGTTGAGCTTGTGCTCGGCAATGAGCCCCTTGATTTTTTCCTGGGTATCCTGGGAGCAGCTGTAGAGGTTCTCCTCGGCGTATACCACGTTGGGGAGCTTCCTGGCCAAGGCAACCACCGATTTCACATCCACCACCGAACCGATATTGATGCCGCAGTGGCAGACGAACACACCGATGCGGGGGGTCTGCTTTGATACGTCCAGCTCGGCGGGGAGCTTTTTCTCCTGCACCAGCGTTTTGCGGGCGGGACTGAGCAGGGCCGCGGCAAGGCCGGCGGCGCCGCTTGACTGGGCCACCGTTTCCGGGATGTCCTTGGGCCCCTGGAAGAGGCCGGTCACAAAAATCCCCGGTTTGCTGGTGTTGAGCGGGGAGAGCGTCCCCGAGCTGCAGAACCGGTGCTGATTGAGATCAATCCCGAGCGCTGCGGCCAGCTCACTGCTGCTCCGTGACGGCTCCAGCCCCACCGAGAGCACCACCAGCTCAAACTCCTCCTCCTGTATCCTTCCCTCTTCGCTGACGTATTTTATCAGGAGGTTGCGCGTGTCCGGCAGCTCCTTGACCGACGATACGTTGGAGGGAACAAAGCGTATGCCGTGCTTTTCCCGTGCCTCGTTGTAGTATGCGTCAAAGCCCTTGCCGTATGCCCGGATATCCATGTAAAAAATGGTGATGTCCATTTCCGAAGCATGTTCCTTGGCAATGATCGACTCCTTGACCGCGTACATGCAGCACACCCCGGAGCAGTAGCCGTTGCCGTACTGGAGGTCGCGCGAACCGACGCACTGGATGAAGGCGACGCGTTTGGGCTCGGCCTTGTCCGAAGGCCGCCGGACGTGTCCCTCATAGGGGCCCGAGGCGGAGAGCAGCCGCTCGAACTGGATGCTGGTGACCACGTTCTCGTAGCGGCCGTAGCCGAAGGGGTATTTCCGGGCCGCGTCGTATTCATCAAACCCCGGCGACAGGATCACTGCGCCCACCGGGAGCTCCCGCATTTCATCCTTCATGTCAAAGTTGATGGCACCGGCCTTGCACACCTTGACGCAGAGCTGGCACTTGCCCTTGGTCAGGTAACGGCAGTAACGGGGATCGATATGGTAGACATGGGGCACCGCCTGGGGATAGGGGATGGAGATTGCCCGGCGCTGGGAAAAACCCTCGTTGAACTCGTCGCTCACCTTCGAGGGACATTTCTCGGCGCAGGCGCCGCAGGCGACGCATTTGGCCGGATCCACGTATGACGGCTTGCGCAGGACGGAAACGGTGAAGTTTCCCGGCTCCCCGCTGATGCCGGTAATCCGTGAGTGGGGGATGATTTCAATGTTTAAGTGCCTGCCGCACTCCACCAGCTTGGGGGAAAGGATGCACATGGAGCAGTCGTTGGTGGGAAAGGTCTTGTCCAGCTGGGCCATGGCGCCCCCGATGACCGGAGAGCGCTCAACCAGGTACACGAAGTACCCGGCGTCGGCCAGGTCCAGCGAAGCCTGCACCCCGCCCACGCCGCCTCCCGCCACCAGGACGGATCCTACCATGGTGCGCTCCCGCTCCGTTTCCGGCTCTGTCATGCAGCAATCATCCTTCAGTGTGCGAAATATTGTGCGTGTCTTAACGTGTTGAAATAATTACACTATAACGGTCTGCGGCACAAAAAATCACAATCGACAGCCGACACCATAATCCCTGAGCATGATTAACATGCTGCGCCCTGGACTGTCAAGTGCAATCAGAGCAGATAGAACTGATATATCCGCAGCTTGGCTCAAAAAGGGAAGTGCGTTTTCTTTTCTTCGGAACCGGCAGTTTCGGTTGCGCCCCAGAAAACAAAGGTGACACTCTGTTCCTGTCCGGTTTCATTGATCAACTCATCAAGCGCCATGGTGCCGGCAATGTAGCGGTCGAAAAGCAGAATTCCCTTTGCGGAAAATTCGTAGCGGAAGAGCTTGTTTTGTTTGATGACGGTGGCGGAAAAGTCCGCCGCAAACACAAGGCCGTCTCTCGTGTAGGTGCCGGAGGATTCCCGGCACGCCACGCCGGGAATCTGTACCTCAAATGCGTTGCCGTCGCTGAAGACAAAAAGGGATGGGGAAATGGCGTGACCGGGTGAGAGGCTTACAAAGTTGGTGGTAAAGGTTAGGGTGGCTGGGGCGTTGGCCGCTGCTTTTCCGCTGCCCCCCTTTGGATCCGCCGCCGCACCTGCCGTAATGGATCCGGCATGCAGCAACAGCATTAGCAGGCAGATCAGGGCCCGTATACCAACGGTATCCATGTATGACCATTTCGCTTGCATATCGGCTGACCGCTTGCATTTTGATGGAACAAATTTTTATCATGCCGGAAGTAAAAGTCAATGCCAAAAAAGGGTGTTTAACATTCCTTCCCGCAGCTGTGCCAGTATGTATTACTGATCTTAGACAGTTGTTAAAAAATAGTTGAGAGATATTAATGAAATAATTCACCCAAGAAACTTGTTGGCAGTACCTTTTGTTCTTTGACATAGCTTGCAGTCCACGGATGGTGGGAGGTATGGCAACTCCGACGTACAATTGCTCGTATACAGTAAAAAGTAAAGGGGTTGTTGACAAATTGCACAGGATTCAGGTTGGATGCACCCGGCACATTGCATCATGTAATGATTCGAGGCATTGAAAAAGGTCCTATAGCCAAGGATGACAAAGACCGGGCTGATTTTGTTTCCCGACTGGGAAGCAACGCTAAAAAAACCGGTACGACCGTGTATGCCTGGGCGCTCATGCGCAATCATGCCCATATGCTATTGCGCAGTGGTAACGGCGGCATGCCCGGCTTTATGCGCAAGCTGCTGACCGGGTACGCCGGCTCCTGTAATCGGCGGCATCATCGGTACGGACATGTTTTTCAAAACCGGTATAAATCCATTATCTGCAAGGAGGACCCTTATTTTCTGAGACTTGTCTGCTATATTCATCTTAATCCATTGCGTGCCGGCCTGGTTCACAACCTTGAAGGACTGGATTCGTATCCATGGTGCGGACACGGCGTGATTATGGACCGGATGAAAAATGACTGGCAGGAGCGGGATAGCGTGCTTGCGCATTTCGGTACAACCGAAGGCCGGGCGCGGAAAGCATACCGGCAGCAGGTGCTGGAACAAAGCATCCAGGGAAGACAATCCGAACTGACGGGTGAGGGCTTAATTTGTCAACAATGTCCCCTCAATGGATGCTTTTGCCTTGATAAACAACGGCGGCTATGCTAGAAAAGCACCCGTTCCGGAAATGCCGGTTCCATTCCTGGTCGTCCGGTTAACCCGATGGGAGCGATACGAAATCTGATGGCAGAACCTTACCGGCCGCATGAAACCGAGCAGAAGTGGCAGCAGCGCTGGGAGCAGACCCGCGCCTACCAGGTGAGCGAGATCCCCGGCAAGAAAAAGTACTATCTGCTCGAAATGTTCCCCTACCCTTCAGGCCGCATCCACATGGGGCATGTCCGCAACTATTCCATCGGGGATGTCATCGCCCGCTACAAGATGATGCAGGGCTATAACGTCCTCCATCCCATGGGATGGGACGCCTTCGGCATGCCGGCGGAAAACGCCGCCCTGGAGCGGGGCATCCATCCGGCACAATGGACCTACGACAACATCGCCTACATGAAGGCCCAGCTCAAAAGGATGGGGTTCAGCTACGACTGGAGCCGCGAGATCGCCACCTGCGACCCCCTCTATTACAAATGGGAGCAGTGGCTCTTCCTGCGCATGTACGAGCGGGACCTGGTCTACCGGAAGAAGTCGTTTGTCAACTGGTGCGACAAGTGCCGGACGGTACTGGCAAACGAGCAGGTCGAGGGAGGCGCCTGCTGGCGGTGCGGCTCCGAGGTGACCCAGAAAGAGCTGGACCAGTGGTTTTTCAGGATCACCCGGTATGCCGAGGAGCTGCTCGATTTTTGCGACCGGCTCACCGGCTGGCCCGAGCGGGTCATTGCCATGCAGAAAAAC
>CAYWLT010000259.1:0-4135 GCA_964459295.1 uncultured Thermodesulfobacteriota bacterium | reverse complement strand
CGTATACCCCCCATATCACCAGATGGAAGTCTTTGTCAATTGAAGAAACATATAAACATAAATTGCGGGCTGCATATCGAACCCGCTTGCCATATGAATTGTTGACCGCAAGAAAGACAACGGGTAATGGAACGGCACAGGGGTAGAGACCGTGCCGGGCAATGGTCGCGGAGTATTTATCATGAATGAAAAGGCAATGATCCGTCAACAACATCTCCCCTGCATCATGGCGGTATTGCTTTATATTGCGGCGGGCGGCGTGTTGATACAATTCTATCGATATCAAATCAATCCCGACGGCATTTCATACATCTCCGTTGCTCAAAAATATTTAAACGGTGATTTTAAGAATGCCGTTAATGGCCATTTTAGTCCACTGTTTTCATGGCTTCTGGTGCCTTTCCTGTTTTTCGGCACAGACCCGCTCCTATCTGCAAAACTACTGAACTTAGGTATAGGAGCCGTAACTTTAGGGGTTTTCCACAGGCTTTGTTGCATGTATTCCATGAGGCATGAAATCAGGTCAACACTTCTCTTCACTGCGGCGCCTGTTTTACTCTACTTCGCATTCGATCAAATCACTCCCGACCTCCTTGTAGCATGTGTTCTGCTTTTTTATTTTCAGGTCATCTTTGATCCCAACTACGCTGAAAGCCGAAAATACGGTCTTTTTTCCGGAATTTTTGGCGGCATTGCATTTTTAGCCAAAAGTTTCAGCTTTGCCTTTTTCCTCTGTCATTTCCCTTTGATGAGCATGCTCCATTACAACAGCAATACGGCCGTTATCAAAAAAAAAGGTGTGCTCCATAACTTTGCGGCTGGAATGCTCATATTTATATTCATCAGCGGCTTATGGATTGCGGCAATAACTGAAAAATTCGGGTACCTGACCATATCTAACGCGTCCACGCACAACTTGAATTTGATAGGACAAATCCGCACACACCACACTCACTTTGTACCGCCCCCAAATGAAACTGCAATAAGCATATGGGAAGACCCATCCTTTGTCCTGCCTCCCGTTACCTGGAATCCATTTGAATCGGCAAACACCTTTAAGCACTGGATGCGTTTTTTTTTAAAAAACATCCGCTCCACCATCAAAATATGCATGGGGTTTTCCGGCCTGGCAGTTTTCTTGTGCGGCGGTTATCTCCTGCTTCAACTCCTCCAGCCGAAACAACTTCTGCGCCAGCACGAGTTGGTCTATCCCTTGCTTGCCTCGCTTCTCCATGCAACTGGATATTGTTTAATTATCGTAGAGGAAAGATACCTCTGGATCATCTGTCTTCTTCTTATACTCATGTGTGGCTACATATTGGAAAGGATCTTTCAACATGCTTTCTTAACCGGCTGGAAGAGAACCGTATTCCTGATACTCCTTGTCCTGTCCTTTGCCACAGCGCCGTTGAGCAATCTGGGCAGGGATTTTAATACCGGCAAAGAACTTCACCTTCTGGGATCAGCATTAAAACAACATGTTGTCCCCTACCGCCGCCTTGCAACTAGTGGCAGCTGGTACCGTTCGCTCTTTCTGGCGTTTTACCTGCAGACACCAATCTATGGAACGGGAGAAAAACGGATGCCCGAGGAATTGTTCGAGGATCTCGAGAAGCACTCGATCGACTACTATCTCACCTGGGGAGAACCCACCGATATCCGGCCGCCTCCATCGAGATATCGGGAAACAGGTCGCGCAACCTGTGGGCATAAGACGGTTACCCTGTTCGAAAGGATGGGCCGGAGGTAATCGGGTGCCGGTCACGCGCCGGTCTGGTGTATTTGATGCAAAAATAGAGATGAGTGGGTTTTCTTGCTCCGCGCCGTTCCTATTCAGGGTGGGGCCTTGCATTGTTTACCATCCCCGCAATCTCCTTCGCCAGCAGATCAGCGAGAATCTCATTGCCCCGCCCGGACAAATGTAGGGGGTCCCACGATGGGTTCTGCCAGACCGGTTCTCCCCGGTGGTAAGCGCTGATAATGGCTGAACGGCCGCTCAGCATCCTTGCATTTTTAGAGGCGAGACAGGCGCGACGCAATATTTCCTGCGCCCTCGCATAGGGCTGGTCCATGGAAGGATACATATCGTAATTGAACACCTCGTCCATAATCAGGATCCGGACGCCTGGATTATGCCGCACCAGGAGATCTATGATTGTGCGGGCGCTCTCCTCATAGTTTGCCTGCCAGATATTGTCCGGGGACATTAACGCCCCGGCAAATCCCTGCCAGTCGAATCGTCTGAAGAACCGGGCCACCGGACTTCCGATGAAGTTCGCCATCGCGTCGCACACAAGGCTTCCGAGGGCAAGGTGTTTGACCATGTAATTTTTTACTTTCGAATTCCACCCGGCGCCTTGCTCTCGGTTAATGCCCACAAAACTGAAACCGGGCGCCGCGAGATTATTGTTGAGGTTCATCAGGATCACCATGTCCGGCGACAACGTGATGACTTTATGTTTCACCAGTTCAACTATGTGGGTTAAATTCAGCCCCGGCTGTCCCGCATTGACCACCTCGAATCGATCCTTCCCGAACCTGCGGTTCAGCTTGTCCTGAAGCAGCTTCGGGTAGGTTTCATCATAGTCAAGGCCGGTCCCGTAGGTGGTGGAAGAACCAAGACACACAATACGGATGGCGTTCCCCTTCTCCGGTTTAACTTCCCCTCCGCGAAAACCGAGGCGGTTCACCGGATTCCGCCGGTGCGGCGAGGGAACCCCTTCACAGTAAAGCATCCGGCCATTCGAGCCTTTAATTATTCTAATTTTTTCTTTCCCGGTATCGGCCACACCGTACAACAGATAGCGGGATGATCGCATCTTGCAGGACAGGACCACCCGCGCCGCCAGCTCAAGCAGAGAAAACATGAGCGCGACGGCAACCAGGCTGAAAAGAAACAGTTTGGTTTTAGACATATATCTTTTTTGCCCGCGGCGAGATGAGCGTGGAGGTCGTTTCCCGGGACAACATGCGGCGGATCTCCAGGCGTTCCAATGAGCGGCCATCTCTCCAGCCGGCCGTGGGTGAGCCTGTGCGCGCCGTCGTTTCCGTATCGATTTTTTTTCGTCGCAACCCCTTCACTTTTTTGATGCCTTTAATTTTTTGATGCCTTTAATCAGACAATGGTATATAAGGGGGATCCAGCGTCATTAATCATAGCACAACCGTACTCGCACTTTAAAACAATTATACGCCATGTTCGGTAAGATTTTTTCAACCGCTCTCTTCCTGGTCATCATCCTCTTCCCCCGACACCTGTACAACGCGCCTCCCCGGAAACCCCACTTTTTTTACAACAATATCACGCAGCACCCCTACTGCGCGGGATACACCGAAGAGGATGACGACGATTCCCTGGAATGTGACGGCTATTGGGCGGGCGGCGGGCGGAAATCGCCCTGGAAAAGATCCTATCTGTGGTCGACCGGATCAAAGGGCGCACCGTGTTGCGGATGTGTCACCTACCTGGCGGATAACACCCCCACGCTCTGGTTTAACCTGGCTGACGATGACGGCACGGGTGAGTCGCTCTGGTGTGAGCTTGAAATCGCCCCGGATCAGAACTTTCTCTCGCCGGTCATACGTTACCGGTCGCGGAAACTGACCATCGGCTCCGGCAACTCGCTGGACTGGGAGTATACCGTAGGCCAGGAAGCCCGCTGCGAGGGAGACAACTGCGGGCGCTATGAAATAGGAAGCCCCTCAACCGCCCTTCACCGGTACGGCGTCGCCACTCAATACTATTGGCGCATCCGCGCCTGTAACAGCCTTGCCCCCCTGAGCGGGCGCTGCAATTCCGCCGATGCCGGCCCCTGGTTGTGCAACGGCGGAGGGCCTTGCGTCGCAGGCGGAAAAAAAACCGGCCGCAGCACCCGGAAGGCTAAGGCGGCATTCGGGTATGCCCCCTATTTTATCAATGCGGATGATGGCGATAATTATTACGAGACGGTCGGAGCGGTAACCGATACGTCGGCCCAGGTGGTGGTGGTGACGCCCCACCAGCTTGATAGCTTCTCCATCCAATACGGCACCGATATCCGGTATGGAAATGAAACCACCCCGCACACCCGTGTAACCGGCGCCATCAAGACCGACCTTGCCGGCCTGCGGGCGGACACGCCCTATCATTACCGGA
>CAYWLT010000258.1:0-4157 GCA_964459295.1 uncultured Thermodesulfobacteriota bacterium | reverse complement strand
GTGAACGGCAAGAGGCTGGTTTTAAAGGTATTGTGGGGATGGGCGGCGGCGGTGCTGGCAAGCTGCGTGGGATCGCCGGTGTTGGCGGAAAGCCTGTGCGGCGAGCTGACCGAGTCCAACCGGCTGGGCGACGGGAGGCCGTATGCCTCGGTTAGCCTGAGCTATATTTATAGCGGTGGTAAGCGGGGGGTAAGAATAGCGGTGGAAGAGAATGATGAAATTCTATTGCCGCGCAAGTACGCCGGTATCCGGCGGTTCGGTTTCAACACCGCCATCGAGCGGCCCGGGATAAACCTTGAGATAAAGGTTCCGCGGGAATGGAGGCGGAGGTACAAGCGGTGCGATTACGGGGCATACGGGCGGTTTGAGGTGAACGTGGGCCGGAGGATTCCGAGCCTGGGGAAGCCCTATAAGCAGGTCACCCCGCTTGTTATGGATGTGTATTACCGCGGGGGTGATTTATCATACGATGATATCATGGTGCCGAACCGCCAGAAGCGGTTTTTTGCCGCGCTCATGGCAAATTTCACGCATGATGGCCGGTATTATCCGGGGGCGTGCTTTGCCGCCCGGGGAAAGCCGGGCCGGTGTATGGAATCGACCACCACCACAACGATTGAGCCGTGCACGACCACGACGATTGAATCGACCACCACCTCGACCGGCGGGCCGTCCTCCAGCACGACCACCAGCATCAAGCCCGTCACCAGCACGACCGCCATGACCATGACAACCAGCACCTCGAGCGCGGGGCCGGTCACCACCACCATACCCACCACCAGCAGCGCGATATCGAGCAGCACCAGCACCCAGGTGACCACCACTTCGGTGGCGGCCCCGGCCTGCAGGGGGGAGATTTACAAGGGCGGGCTATGTGATCTGGGGGTGCCGATTGATGATCCGGCGTATAACCGGCCGGGCCGAAGGGGTCTTGCGCTCACCTGTGAGGAGGTGGTTGATTTCTGCGTCTGCACCGACTGCGCGAATCGAGACCCGGCGTGTCTGGTGTGGACGATAGAGCCGGCCGAGCCTTACCTGGGTATCATGGCCAATGCCAACGGCACCGCCCGGCTGACGGTGGGGGACGCCTGCGGGCAGCTTGAGGAGATCAGGACGTACACGGTAACGGTGACGGACACCTGCAACGGCTGGTCGGACGGCGTGGTGGTGGAGCTGGGCAAGGTGGCCATCGAGGTGCAGGATGTCAGCGTGCAAAGGGGAGTTGGATCGTTTAAAGTGCCGGTCAGTCTCATCAACTATTCCCATGCGGTCCGGGCGCTGACCATGGATCTCTGCGCGTGTGACCGCGGTGATGACGGGATGGTGTGCGACAGCTGTGCCATCGATCCCCACCGCACCTTTGATTTCAGCTGTTCGGCACATGAAACGGTTGATGGCTGCTGCCGGGTGGTGCTGTATTCAACCAATCCCGCCGCCTTCATTTTACGGGGCACGGGAAAGGTGCTAGAAGTGATATATGAAACGGAAGCGCCGCATAACGGCTGCAACTGCCTGAGGCCGGTCAACCGGAAGGTTTCGGACCGGTTTAACGAGGAGCTCTGCGCCTGCCGGTCAACTGGAGAGGTCTGCTTCAAATCCTGTGGCGACATCTATCCCCGGGACTATCTTGATCCGGGCTGCGCGCCGTGCGGGGATGGTGTGGTTAATCTTTATGACATACTTGAGGCGGTTGATATAATCCTGGGCAATCAGGCGCCCACCGCATGCCAGCTTGAGCAGGGGGATGTGCCCAACGGCAGGCCGCCCTATTGCGGCCAACCGGCGGGTACCTTCAACTGCGGGTCTGATGGTGATATTGACGTGTTCGATCTGCTGGTGATTATCGATATGGCCCAGGGTCGGGCCAACTGCTGCGATTACTGCCTGTTCAAGCGGATTTTTTGAGGGGAGGATAAACAAACCGGATTCTCCGGTCAAGCCGCGGGATAACAAGCAGTTCGCGCGCGCGCGGCGGAGAAATCTTAAAATCGGCTCAGGATAGGTGCTGTGGAAACACTCGAAACCGGCAAGGCCTTGTTTAATATAATGATTTTTTTTGGGGTGGGAGGAAATTTGTCTTGACTAAATTTTCGATAAATTATAACATTGGGCACTTTTTTAATTTGTTTGCTTGACGTTCAAAGAACATAAAAAATATTTTTCGAGGGAGGGAAGGTATGCTTAAGAAACTGTCAATTCTATTTATGATCATGTTTGCGTTGGGACTCATGCAAGGTTCCGCCTTGGCCGTGAGCTATTGCCAGGATGTCTTGGAAGAGGGCAATCCCGGAGGACGGACAACCGGTCTCAAGACATGTGATACGGTTAATCCGCAAACGATTTCTACCGGCGACCAGTTTTCAATCGACATCTGGGCAAATGGTTTTTCGGAGCCTATTATAGGCGCCAGTCTTTATTTGACATACAATCCAGCCCAGGTGGCCATTGTAAACGTGGTAGCGTATGAAGGACCCGGAGCGTGGGATGAAGCTATGACAAATTATTATGGTGATTTGGACGGTCCGGGTACCTATGGGCTGGTTTTAGGGAATTTAAGTTGCGTAGAACCTGACGACGGGGGGGATATTATCCTGGCAAAGGTAACCTTTGAGTGCCTGGCGGGAGGTAATGCGACTATCGTTGCTCAGGCGCTTCCGGTTAATTGGGAGTTTGATTCAACCGTAGGATGTGTTAGCGACGATGTTTATGATCGCCTTATGGTTGCCAGTAACCTCGTCGTAACCCAAGAAGGCGGAGTAACCACAACCACGGTTGAGCCGACGACGACTACGGTTGAGCCGACGACAACGACAGTTGAGCCGACCACAACCACAGTTGAGCCGACGACGACTACGGTTGAGCCGACGACGACGACAGTTGAGCCGACCACAACCACAGTTGAGCCGACCACCACAACCACGGTGGAGCCGACCACAACCACAGTTGAGCCGACCACCACAACCACGGTATCTGTCGACCCAGCCTATAAGTCTGGTGCAGGCACCATGACCCTGGACGGAGAAGCGCATACATGTGAAACAAGAACCATAAGCCTTGACGGCAGTTCCTTTGGAACAACACCGCTGATTTCAGGTGGCTTTTTTCTATCACAGTCCAATGCTGCCGCTGTCGGAATCGGCAGTGTGGAGTGTTACGATGGAACATTATCACCGGCCTTATGGGACGACCCCGTACTAATTTCGTTGGATGTCGAGGAATGCCCCGGCTGTGTATATGTTGCGGCCGTAAATCTGGGCAGCGGTGTAACCCCATCATCCGACATCCTGATTTGCGATGTGGAGTTCTGCGGCGCGCAGCCGGGGAGTTCCGTCATTGCCATAGAAACGCTTGTTAATTATGATCCTGATTATGCCATGTGGGTTGATGACGATGTTTATGTCTGGGACTCCTCCATCTCCGCCTCCACAATCAATGTGACCGTTACCGGCTGCGGCAATGGCACTGTTGAGGGAGATGAAGAATGCGATGGCGGGCCCTGTTGCATACCCGCGGGAGAACCGGGGGAATGCACCTATCGACCTTCAGGCACTCCCTGCCCGGATGATTTATTCTGCAACGGTGACGAGACTTGTGACGCGTCGGGGGTCTGCCAGCCGGGAGAGCCGGTTGAATGCCCGGATAACGGCGTATATTGCGACGGGGATGAGCAGTGCGATGAGGATCTCGATGCGTGCGCCAGTGCCGGCAATCCCTGCCCGCCTGAGGAGCGGGTTTGTATTGAAACCGGTCACATGTGCAAGGCGCCGGGATGTTCCATAGCGATTGAACCTGTCTCGGACACGGTGGAGGTGTTGGGGACCGTGACCTTCGAAGTAGTGGTTGAAGGAACATGCGATCACGCGCCAAGCTATACCTGGGATATTTCATCAACCGAGACGATATCCTGTACGGGAACTCTCAACGGAAGCGCCATCGGCAGCACCATTGACGCCACCGGTCAATACACCGCGGAGTACACCGCGGGTGCGAGCGGCGGGACCGATTACATACGCGTCACCGACATGGACAACGGCGAAATATGCGCGTATGCCGAAGTTACGGTTATCGGGCCGACATCAACCACCACGACCACGGTTGAACCTACCACGACCTCAACCACGCCGGTGACGACCACCGTACCGGTGACGACCACCGTA
>CAYWLT010000257.1:0-4192 GCA_964459295.1 uncultured Thermodesulfobacteriota bacterium | reverse complement strand
ACCACCCAGGACCGTACAGCGCGCAAGCAAATGGAGGAAGAGCGCGAACAATTGCTGCGGCAACTCATGAAATCGAACAAGGAACTTGAACAGTTGGCCTATGTTGCTTCGCATGATCTGAAGGAGCCGCTGCGCATGGGAGCGAATCACCCTCGACTTTTGGAAAGGCGCTATAAAGACAGGCTCGATCAGGATGCAAGGGAATTCATCCATTATGCGGTGGACGGGGCTTTACGGATGCAGACTCTGATTGATGACCTGCTGGCCTACTCGCGTGTCGGGGCGCGCGATATCCGCTTTGTTCCCACTGATTGCAACCACCCGCTCAATCAGGCGCTTTCCAACCTGCGCGTTGCCGTCGAAGAAAGTCAGGCAATCATCACCCGCGGCACCCTGCCGACCATACCCTGTAATGCATCGCAGATGACCCAGTTGTTTCAAAATCTCATAAGCAACGCCATAAAATTTCGCGGCACGGCAACGCCCCGGATACATATCGCGGCGGAATCCAAACAGAATGAATGGCTTTTTTCCGTGCGGGATAACGGCATCGGCATCGACCCCCGGTATAAAGAACAGGTGTTTAAAATATTTCAACGGCTGCACAGCCGGGACGAATACGCCGGCACCGGGATCGGACTGGCTCTTTGCATGAAAATTGTGGAGCTGCATAAAGGCGCAATATGGCTGGAAAGTGAGTTGGGAAAAGGCGCAACCTTTTACTTTACGCTGTCGGCGTGAGGATCAAAGGCCATGACCCATGTAATGCACGGCAGGCCGGTGGAGATTTTACTGGTGGAGGACAATCCCGCGGATATCCGTTTGACCCGTGAGGCGATCAAGGAATTTAAAATCCACAACACGCTTCATGTCATTACCAACGGTGTCGAAGCCCTGGCTTTTCTGCGACGTGAAGGCGGCTATGCGGATGCCGCCCGTCCGGATCTGGTCCTGCTTGATCTCAATCTCCCCAATAAGAACGGCCTGGATGTTTTGAAGGAAATTAAAACGGATGAGGCATTGCAGCATATTCCGGTGGTGATATTGACCGCATCCAAGGCCGATCAGGATGTTCTCGATGCCTACTATCTGCATGCAAACTGTTATATCACCAAACCGGTTGGCCTGGCCCAGTTTGAAAAGATTGTGCGGTCAATCGAGGAATTCTGGTTCACCATTGTCGCCTTGCCACAAGGGTGAGGAGACGGCTTATGCCGTGCCGCCCAACATTTCATAAGGTGAACCATCCATTGCTTGAAACCAACCGCTATCAGAAAAGCCATGGACGCGGCGGATAATTTAAGCATCAAAACCCATCGCCGTTTTCCGTACTGTGGTTGAATGGCCCTCAGCGACTAAAGAACGCTTGGATATTTTTTGGCAAACAGCACGGCTCCGGCAACACAGGCGGTGCCGCCGAGCAGCAGGGTGTGGGGAGCGCCTATGCGATGCGCCAGTCCGCCCGCCAGCAGGCTTCCAAAGGGGGCCACGCCCATGAACGCCATGGTGTAAAAGCTCATCACCCTCCCGCGCTTGTCATCGTCAACCAGTGTCTGCAGGCTGGTATTGGACAGAGCCATTTGTACCATCAGGCCGAACCCGCTCATTAATATCACCGCGAAAGAGCAGATAAAAACCTTTGAAAAAGAGAAAGCAATCAGGCCGCTGCCGAAGATGACGGCGGCCAGGGGGATAAGCCTGCCCGACCCATTAAACTCCCTGCGTGACGCAAGAAAGAAGGCCCCGGTCAGCGCGCCTATGCCTGAGGCGGCCATAAGAAAGCCGAGGGTTGACGGCCCGCCGCGCAGAATCTCCTTGGCGAAAACGGGCATGAGCACGACATAGGGCATCCCCACCAGGCTCACCACCGACACCAGGATGAGCAGCGTGCGAATGGGGACATGGTGGTAAATGTAGGCGAACCCCTCCTTCAGCTCCTGCAGAACATGGGTCGTCTGCGCCGCAAGCTCCCGGGGGGCAATGGTCATGGCTCGCAGCGCGAGTATGATGGCCAGGAAGGAAAGCCCGTTTATCAGAAAACAGATTCCCTCACCGGCAGTTGCAATGATCACCCCGGCCAGTGATGGACCAATCAGACGCGATCCGTTGAATATCGCCGAATTCAAGGCAATGGCATTGCCCAGATCCTCTTTCTGCTCGATCATGTCCACGACAAATGACTGCCGCGCCGGCGCGTCAAACGCCTTTACCAACCCGGCAAAGAGCTCCAGCACGATCAATTGCCACACGTGCACCACGCCGCTGAGCCACAGCACGACCAGCATCAGCGACTCTATCATCAACAATGTCTGTGTCCAGAGCAGCATGGTGCGACGGTTCCAGCGGTCGGCATAAACGCCGGCAATGGGGGCCAGGACAAACGAGGGGATCTGATTAACAAAGGCGACGACCCCGAGCATCATCGGCGATGCGGTTAACCGGTACACCAGCCAACTCATGGCAACCGACTGCATCCACATGCCGATAAGCGAGACGCTCTGGCCGCCAAAAAAGAGCCGGTAATTTCTATACCGCAAAGCCCGGAGGATCAGCTTGAATCCCTTCAAAACTTCCGGACCCTCCATTTCCCGGTTTGCGCTTTCCAACCGCGCTGCGGATTCCTTAAACATTTCGCCATTTTCCGCCGGAAGGCAAGCATCCTTCCGCGCATAATTTTAACTGAATTCCATTTTAACCGTGATCGACGGGCATTTCGAGCATTTTCTTGTATCTCCTAAAAACAACACCCCTGGTCAGGGCCTTGCGGATTATATCATCACCCCTCTCTTGCGAAACCGGCAACTGAACGACGGGGCTGTGGAAGGTCCTGCCTGCGGTAAGGCCAATGCGTGTCGGTCGCGCGCCGGTTTAAGCGGGCCATGTCGCGCCGCTTGATGAACTTCCCCTCAATTCACATCAGTCAAAAGCGATCGGCCCTCGGCTTAAGACTGCGCCATACCGCTTGTCTTTCCAGCCTGACCTTAAGCACCGATAGGAGGGTAGGATGCGGATGCAGCCATTGCGCTACCGGGTCCGCGCTAAACGCCAAGGGCACAACGGCCGCCGTTTCATCGGACAGGGCAGCAGGCTTAATCGTCAGGCTTGTCATGTTTTTCTCCATATCGGGAACCGAAGAGGAACGCCGGCAAATTTTCACACAATGCTTCGACGTGCTTCGGTGTGGTTTAGTCCGCTTCACAACCAAAAACAATTATGGCAATGATATATCACTTCGGAGGCGGGCTCAATATTAAATTATTTTTAAGCCAAATCATCCGTCAGAGACCTCTCTTTGTGCAACTGCATTGACAGGCGAGCCACTAATAATCTATGCTGTATATCGGCAATTGCGCTAAGAGCTTAGTAAAGGAGGGGAGGACATCATCTGAAGGAACCCGATAGCGGCTTTGATATAAACATCTCGGTTAGTGAAGTGTGGTCAATATAAGGAGGCGGACAACCATGAGAAAAACATTTATGTGCCATGTGCTTGCGATCGTCTTTGGTATGTCAAGCATGATAATTCCAGGCGATACCGTTGCGGCCTCAGCGGGGTCGGGGGGGTCATCTGAATCAGCCCCTTCGGCTGAAGCGCTCTCCATTGAGAAGGCATTTGAACTGGCCCTTGCCAACCAACCCGATCTTAAAGTAAGCGAAGCGGAAAAGAGCGCCGCTCAGCAGGACGTCAAAAAGGCCAGAGGCCGGCTGCTCCCCAGTGTCAATTTCCGTGAAGCTTTCATCCGCTCTGACAACCCGGTCCAGGTGTTCAGCGATAAGTTGGCCCAGCAGAATTTTCAAGCCATGGACTTTGGCATAAAACGGCTCAACTATCCCACATTGCATAATAATCTGAGGTCGCAGATCATTCTCACCCAGCCCATCTTCAACAAAGGCGCTTTTTTTGCTGATTATAAAAATGCCACCTACTATGAGCAGATGAGCCGGGCTTCGGAAAGCCAAACCAGACAAAAGGTCTTGCTTGATGTCGAGACGGCTTATTTGGGCTGGCTGTTGGCAATTGACACCCATACAGTGATGTTACAAACAGTGGAAACCGCAGAGGCTGATCTGAAGATCACCGGCTCCCGTTTTCAGGAAGGCATGGTTCTGAAATCGGATGTTCTACAGTCAGAGGTAAATCTGGCAAGCCTGCGCAAAGAGGCCCTGGGGACAAACAATAATATTGCCATCG
>CAYWLT010000256.1:0-4195 GCA_964459295.1 uncultured Thermodesulfobacteriota bacterium | reverse complement strand
AGCCCTCTGAAGGCGAGAGTGAAGGTGAACCCGTCGAAGGGGAGCCGGTGGAAGAGATGTGATTGATGCCGGAGGTTCCGGCAATGAGCGCGTTCCAACTGTCGCGTGCGGTGAGTCCCAGCGGGGAAACAAGACCTGCGCCGGTTATGACGACGCGCCGCTTATGCGTCATAATACCGTTCTACTACCAGGCTGGCGTTCTGACCGCCGAAAGCGAAGGAGTTTGACAGCACCGAATCCACTTCATACTTGCGGGGTTCGTTGGGAACATAGTCGAGATCGCAATCGGGATCGGGGGTCTCGTAATTGATGGTCGCCGGGATGATATTTTGCTGAATGGTCATGACGCTCATGATCAGCTCGATGGTGCCGGCGCTGGCGATCAGGTGTCCCAGCATTGATTTGTTGGCGCTGATCGGCGTTGCGTAAGCCGACTCGCCAAAGACCTTTTTTATGGCCAGGGTTTCGCTGCGATCATTGATCAGGGTCGAAGTGCCGTGGGCGTTTATGTAATCCACCTGGTCGGGCGAGAGTCCCGCGTCGAGCAGGGCCGACCGCATGGATTGATCGGCCCCTCTGCCGTCGGGGGGGGAGTCGGTCAAGCGGTAGGCGTTGGAGGAGGAGCCGAAGCCGGTGATTTCCGCCAGGATGCGCGCGCCCCGTGCCCGGGCATGCGAGAGTTCCTCGAGGACGAGAATGCCCGAACCTTCGCCCAGTACAAAGCCGTCCCGCCTGAGATCAAACGGTCTGCTCGCCCTTTGGGGATCGCCGTTGTTGTGGGAAAGCGCGCCGAGCAGGCCGAATCCCGCAACCGAGAACTCGCTGATGATTGAATCACATCCGCCGGTAATCATTATATCCGCATCCGCGTGCTCGATCATCCGCAGGGCCTTTCCTATGGCCTGAGCGCTCGAGGCGCACGCGGTGGAAGAGGTGCTTACCGGCCCCCGGGCATTGAAGAGAATGGAGAGTATGTTGGATGTGGTGTGGGCGCATCTCCGGATCGCCCATAATTGGGCCAGACGGTTTGCATCCTTGAAGTAGGAGAGGTCCTTGTTCTGCAGTGAATATAGAATGTTTTCCTCCCGGAAGGCGTTGCTGAACTCGGAAAGCTTGGTGGTCTCCTCATTCCCTCCCAGGGAAATACCGAACATGGTGTTATCAATGACATCAAGGTTAAGACCGGCGTGCCGGATGGCCTCCAGAGCAGCGGCGACACAGAACTTGGTTGCCCTGCCGGCAAAGGGCTTCATCTCTTCGGGCATCTCCAGCTTTGACTCATCAAAATTTTTTACCTCGGCCGCTATCTTTACCGGAAAGGCGGAGGCGTCGAAAAGGGAAATGTAATCGATGCCGGACTGTGACCTCATCAAGCTCTCCCAGGTCTGGTCCAATGTTTCTCCGAGCGGCG
The DNA here is from genome assembly GCA_964459295.1 of uncultured Thermodesulfobacteriota bacterium. GTDB lineage: Bacteria > Desulfobacterota > WTBG01 > WTBG01 > WTBG01 > CAZWCD01. The sequence goes on along the minus strand of CAYWLT010000256.1, from coordinate 2,784 downwards.
TTACCGCGCCCATGCCGGTTATGACTACTCTTCGTTCCATAATGTATATATCCTCTTATTTATAAGTGAGTTTTTCAATGGTCTACCCAGCTCAAAAGCAAAGTGAATGCCATATCGATTTTTTATTTAGGGAGCGCCCAAAAATTATAAAAAAAAAAGTGTAATCAATATGTTAAAAGGGAAAAACTTTTTTTAAAAATAAATCTTTGCAACATCTGTTAAAATAGCCTAGTATGACGTGGTCAGATTCAGCCAATCTCTTTGTTAAGAGGGGTTGGATAGAGCCAGTGTATATATGTGCCGGGCGGCCTGCGGCATCGCAGGGGACATGGCGGCGCCGGAACCAAAATTGCTTGCAATTCACGGATGGTTCAATCAGCAAGGTTCAGTAAAAAAATGTGTCACACCTGCCTCGCGCTGATCGCACTCCTGATCATAGCGGCCCCGCATACCCTTGTTGCGTCCGACGAAATCATCGTCATTAAAAGCAGTGACATCATCCCTTACCGGAAGGCGATCGAGGGGTTTAAAAAAAACTTCCTTCAGGGCACCTGCCGGGAGTATGTAATCGATGAAGATGTAAAAGACAAGGGCAAACTGGTTCTGCAGAATGCAGTGGAGCGAGGTGGCGATCTCCTGGTTGCCGTCGGGCCTGAAGCGGCATATCTGGCCGGTACCGCTTCAGTTTCCATTCCGGTCCTTTTCACCATGGTATCCAATCCGGAAAAGATTTTTCCGGAAGGGGAGGCCGCACACCGTGGCGTAAGTCTCAACCTTCCCATTTCACTTCAACTGGAACAGATTCAGTCAACCTTTGTGGGCAGAAAAAAAGTGGGTGTGCTCTATACCCCGGAGCACAATCAGAAAACCCTTGCCTTGATGATGCGGCGGGCCCCCGCCCTGGGGTTGACCGTGGCGGGCATACCCATCCATTCGCAAAAGGAGATCCCGGAAGTGCTCGAGGCCTCCCTGTCCGGCATCGAGGTGATGCTGCTCATTCCCGACCGGACCATCGGCTCGGAAAAGATCCTCAAGTACCTTATCAAAAGCATGCTCTTGAAGAAAATTCCCGTGGTGGGGTTTAACGAATGGTTTGCCGAGAACGGCGCGATTCTCTCCTTTTCCTTCGATTACGAGGAAATCGGGAAGCAGACCGCTGAATATGCCCGGCGGCTGCTGGACGACAAGAGCCCGCCCGGCCCATTTGTCCAGGAGCCGCTCCGGATAAGAACCATCGTCAACCTCAAAGTTGCCCAGAAGCTTTCCGTGGACATTTCGGCGGAAATGCTCAAGCGCGCCAGCGAGGTTATTCAGTGATCAGGAACAGTCTCAACACCAGGATTTTAATTCTTACCATTTCACTCTTCGTCGTCTGCTCGGTGGTGTACGGCATTTTCTTTTCCTACCAGTCGAAAAATGCCCTGATGGAGGAGTTTGTCACCCGCGGCAATGCCCTAGTAAAAAACCTGGCATTGAACGCCGAGGTTGAAATCCTGATCGAGAACAGCAGCACCCTTGCCACCCTGGCGGAAAATCTTCTCCAGGAGCGGGATGTGCAGCGGGTAAAAGTCATGAATGAAAACCGGCAGGTTTTGGTCGATCTCGCCAAGCCGGGTCCCCTGCCGGAAAAGTACCGTGAACCCATGTTTCTGGTGGTGAGCCGGGGGAGCGATAAGAACATCTCCGACCATTTTGCCTTCTCATCGGCGGAGGGAAAGGGCCGGGGCCGGCCGGGGGACAGCGAGCCGGTTATCGGCTACATCGAGGTGGTGTTTTCCAAAAAGACCATTTTTGATACAATTAACCGCATGCGCCGGGACATGTTTGCGGCGGCGGTGGTGGCCACCGTCATCGGCTGCGTACTTGCCCTCTACTTCTCGCTTTCCATTGTCAAGCCGGTGAGAAGGCTTGCCGCCGCGACCACACGCATCGCCCGGGGGGAATGGGAGACGACCCTTCCCATCGACAGCCATGACGAAGTGGGAGAGCTGACCGAATCCTTCAATAAAATGTCGGTGGCCCTCATGCAAAAGCGGGAGGAACTGGAAACAACCTACCGGGAACTCGCCCGGCGGGAGCGGATGGCCGAGATCGGCAACTTCTCCATGATGATAGCCCATGAGCTCAAAAACCCCCTTGGCATCATCAAGGGATCGGTTGATATCATTGCCAAGGAAGGGGTTAAGTCGAAGGTCAGAAAGACCATGATTGAATATATCCAGGATGAAGTCCGCCGGCTCAACCGTCTGGTCGAAGATTTTCTCTCCTTTGCCCGGCCGAAACCGGCCTATAAAAGCATGCTCAACATCAACCAGGTGGTGAACAAAATCGTCGCCATGGTTCCGCTTCAGGAGTTCAATGAGAAGGAGATTGCCCTTCAGGTGCACCTGGCGGCGGACGTGCGCGAAGTCAATGTCGACGAACATCAGCTGTATCAGGCCCTGCTCAATGTCTTTACCAACGCGGTCCAGGCCATTCCCGGTCGCGGTGAGATTACCATCAGTACGGCAAATCAAAAAGGCGGGGTGGTCATTGCGGTCTCCGACAGCGGCGTCGGCATCAGCGATGAGGAGAAGGGAAAAGTGCTTGAGCCGTTTTTTACCAAGAAGCAGCAGGGCATGGGGCTGGGGCTGGCGGTGGTTAAAAAAATCATGGATAATCATAACTGTGAAATCCGGATAACCGACCGGCCCGGCGGCGGCGCGGTGTTCTCACTGGTGCTGCGGGGGCATAAAACGGGTGACTGCTCCGGCGTCGGGTCTCATAATTGACGTATGACAAACC
>CAYWLT010000255.1:0-4203 GCA_964459295.1 uncultured Thermodesulfobacteriota bacterium | reverse complement strand
AGTGAAGGCCGGTACAAAGCCTATGAAAAAACAGCGCAGCCTGCCGCAGCATCTACTTGACTTGCTTGAGAAAGAATTCGAAGGATGTGAATGGTTTATCGTTTCCGCAAACGAGCTGATGTCAACACTAAATGAAACCGCTGAGATGCTGAAGGATACCGAGACTTCATTTGAAACCATCAGGAATGCCATTGGGAAAATCGGCGTTGGAATAGGCAATGTCGAGCGCTGCCTTGAGGGCGTAGAAGACTTTTACAACAGGACGGTTGAAATTGTAAGTAATGAAGCCCAGAAACACAGGAAAACTCACTAGAGTTGGTTCACTGTCTGCTAACATCCGCTTTCATTAAAAAAATCCGCCACCAAGCTTACTCCATGCGGCCAATTCTTTAAAATCGTGAATCCTTTTCATAAAAACATCATCCCCCTTCGCGCCACACCATAATTAGTTTACATAATATATCTTATCGGACGTTGTTGTTTTTTAAAAAATAGGGCGTTCCGTCCTGATCCAACCAAAGATATTTAATAATATTCGGTATGAGCGCCTTTATGCGCGATATATTCGCGGCTGAAAGCCGCTCCTACCGAATATAGCATCAGTACTTGTCTTCTTTCTCGCTTTTTCCCCAGTTGCTCAAGCCGGCAAGATTAAAGAGAAAGCTATAGGTAGTTTCCCGATCCTTACCGGCCTGTTTTGCTTTTTCCTCAAAGTTGAGTCTGACACTCCAGCATTGGGCTAGGAATTCAATGCTATAGAGCGAGTCAAGGGTTTTAGAGCTGAACTCCGATCTTCGGGTATCAAAATAGGCAACCCATGAGGGGTGCAGTTTATAACGCCATTTTATACGGTAACCTTCAAGCTCGTCACGCCGGTAGCGATATTCAAAACGCATATAATCAGCCTGCTTGTTTTGCAGTAGAAGATAAGCATTGTAGGAATTAAGATTGGTCTCATAAGGATTATAATAAACTTCCGTCTTGAAAGATGCGTTTTCGGCAAAATTAAACCGCAATTCCGCGAATATATCGGAGAAATCCCGTCCATTGTACCCTTCGACAGACCATGGGGAAAATGGTTTGTCGAAATAATAATTTTGACTCAACCTGAAATAACCAAGTTCATATTCGCCATAGCTGCCGTCCGGCATCAAGGTCTTGGTAATGAATCGATTAGTAAGGGCATACGTGAGGGAATGACGATCGTAAAAGCCCTCTTTGGGTTCAAAGAAGGGAAAATCATCCTGATCAACATCCGGTATATAACGATACGTAATGCTTGGTTCGATGGAATGCTTCAGCTTGGCAATTTTTCTTCCAGAGAAATTGTATACTTTCAAAACCGTGGTGGAAAGCTCCGCATTTGCGTCAAACACGCCTTTCTGACGGTCATAATCTTCGTCCTCACTCAAATCCATGGCGAACATGCCCCGCACGCCCATTTCCGGGGTAAACTTAATGTACTTGCCGAAAGTAACCGGCAAAGACAGTTTTGGGAAAAGGTCGAGGCGCTGTCCTTCAACCCCGGTGTGCCGGCTAAAGTAATCATACGCCGAATCCAGCTTGAAATATAAAGGTGAGTTCAGAATGGACTGGCGCTGGCCGGACAATTCCAGCGAGGGAAGGCGCTGCAGGGTGCGGCTGTTTCTTTTGGTCAGGTCCTTATAATAATCCATATCGGCGGTGAGGCTGTATGCGGACCAGTTCTTGGTGTAATAAAGGATTGATTCATTTTTTTCTCGGGCACGAAGGCTGACCCGGTCCCATGCGCTGCCGGATCGTCCGATTTCCCTTCCGTAATCCTTGTAGACTTCCCGGTCGCTCAGCCAGGTCCCCTTGGCTTTGGCATATGATGTCTCATTAAAATAATGCTCTCCCTCAAAATCCACCATCGCCCGCTGCCGGTCACGGTCCAAGGGGTCATCATATTCATCGTCAAAATACTCGCTTCTTTCATCGCTGTAATACTGGTAGAATTTCCCCCTGCTCTTCTCGTTCAAAACATAACGGAATTCGACCCCCTCCCCTACCCCCCGTTCCGTCGCGTAATCAAGATACATAGTGGCATCGGTGCTGTCAGAGATCGCCCAAAAAAAGCTGTTGTCGATCTTAAGTCCATCGCTGCTGGAATGGCTCAGCTCGGGCATGAGGAACCCGCTTTGCCGCTTGGTTTTGACCGGATAGATGAAATAGGGAAAATAGAGTATGGGCACATCAAGTATTTGAAAGGTGCTGTTTTTTATGGTCGCATAACGCTCCGTGGTAACATCAATTTCACCGCCGGTTATTTTCCAGTCCGGTCGCTTTCGGTCGCAGGAGGTGACCGTGCCGTTGATTACCTTGTAGCTGTTTTCACCCAGTTTCTGGAATGAACTGCCTTTGATATGATAGTTATTCTCTTTGATAAACAGCGATGCTTCGGATACGGTGCCCACTCTTGTAGTAAGGTTGACATTGAGCCGTTCACAGGCAAGAATGTTATCGGCTTCCTGTAAGGTAACTTTGCCAACGGCCTGCGCGTCCTGGGTTGCCGTGTCGATGGTGATCTTATCGGCCTTTAAGACACTCTCCTCCTGCTCTATGACGACATTACCTTCTGCAGTGTAGAGATTGGCTTTTTGATCGTAGTACATGGCGTCGGCCTTCAGGTTGACTTTTTTCTCCGGGGCGAGTGCCCCGAATGAAGGCAGTTCCTTACCCCGCGCTTCCGATGCCCGTGGAGTTAGCAGTGCCACACAGAGTACAAAATAAAACAATCGTGCCATGTCAGATTTGTTTCCCCCAATTTCTAATCCGGCTTACCTGTCCGGCGGATGCATCCATCGGCAGCGGTGAGGCGTTTGAACGCCGCTTGTGCCTCACCCACGGTAAACAAGGAACCGGTAATGCAGACGAGATCGCGCCGGCGCGCCTCCTGCAATGCCCGCTGCAGGGCTTCCCCGACGCTTTGCGTTTCCAGGTAACACACCCCGCTGTTCCGCAACCTGCGTGCCAGTTCGGCAGTTGATGCTGCGCGGTCCATGCGGGGTCGGCATAAAAAAACCTTACTGGCGATGGGTACAATTTCCTTCAGCATGGTACGGATATCCTTGTCATGCATAATGCCCAGGACGAGCATCAACCGGTCATAGTCAAAGCCGTTGAGGATCGAGTTCCTAAGGCACTTCATTGCCGCCGGATTATGCGCACCGTCAAAAATGACCTGCGGCCGGCTTCCTGCCGTCTCCAGTCTGCCCGGCCATACAACATCCTTCAGACCCCGTCGCATCGATGTGTCGGTAATGGCAAACCCGCTCCGGCCGAGCAGCTCCACGGCAGCGAGCGCAAGCGCGCCGTTGTCAAGCTGATGTTCACCCCGGAGGCCGAGATGAAGTTGGTGAATGTCATGCGCCATGCCGCGATAGGTCAGGGTGTTGTCCGGCCGCCGCTGCAAATTAAAATCTTTACCCAGAACCAACAGGGCGCTCCTTTTTTTTCGGCATCGCTCGCGGAAGAGCTTAAGCACGGCGGAGTTCCTAGCTGCGGTGAGTAATACTCCATTCCGCTTAATAATTCCAGCTTTTTCATTGGCAATTTTCGGGAGGGTATTTCCCAGATATAGCTCGTGATCGCGGGAAACATTGGTGATGATCGAGAGGATCGGTTGCAGGACATTGGTGGCATCCAGGCGTCCACCCATTCCCGTCTCCACCACCGCGCACTCAACCTTCTGCTCGGCAAAGAAGGTAAATGCCATGGCGGTGACAAATTCGAAGAAAGTTATGCTGTCCAAAGGTGAAGCGGCATCCCGTATGAGTCCGGTTAACCGGACCACGCTGGCGCGGCTGATTTCCCGGTTGTTGATTTTGATCCGCTCGGTAAAGCTGATCAGATGGGGAGAGGTGTACAGCCCGGTTTTATAGCCGGCCGCCGCTGCTATTGATGCGATAAACGCCGCGGTAGACCCCTTGCCATTGGTCCCGGCTATATGAACAGAGCGGAAATGGTGATGGGGGTTACCCAGGGCCGCGAGTAATTTTGAAATGGAGGTTAGGCCGAATTTGATGCCGTAGTGCTGAAGGCCGTACAGATAGGCAATGGATGATCGATACCCCATAAACGCCTGCTACCGAATTTACCTTGATTGTGTCGATTACTGCATCGCCCTCTTCAGGGTGCGGATAAAATTCCCGGCTTTTTGCAGCGTCTCTTCGGTAGATCTGC
>CAYWLT010000254.1:0-4214 GCA_964459295.1 uncultured Thermodesulfobacteriota bacterium | reverse complement strand
GGAAGCCGACGCTCACCAACCAGGAGATGCTCTTAAAGGCCTATATGTATTATAAAGAGCATAAGGAAGAATTGGGCAGTGCGAGGGATGTGTCCGCCCACAAGCAGGGGGCCAAAATGGGCATCATCCGGCTGCTGAAGTATTTCTCGTAGATCTGAAGATTTATCGGTTCAGGACAAACGCCGCAAAGAATCTCACCGGATATGTTCAAAAACGTAGGGGTGACCGGTCGCCCCTACGGTATCCCACCATACCTACTTGCAACAGCAAAAGAGAGCCGCAGCTTACTCCTTTTTTTGCTCGAGGTATTCATCTTCTATGTTTACCATGAAGGTGTCATGATTCGCCCCCAGGATATTTTGCGCCCCCTTGATGCCGGTCTCGAGCGAGTGGTCAAGGTTGTTGTACTTGTAGGTGCCGTACCGCCCGACCAGCTGCAGATTGGTGAAGCCCTTGAGATAGTCCCGGATCTTCAGCAGGTGGCGGCTGAAGCCGATTTCATAGAGGGGATAGGTCTTCGATGTCCGTACCACCTTGTAATCAAAAATGGCGTCGACGGCGCCGGGAGCAATGGCTGATTTAGTGAAGTCCCGCACCGTCTTCCGGTAGAGCGCCTCGTCTGAGGCATTCCATACCGCGTCCCCCGCGTTGCAGAAATACTCAAAAACCACGCAGGATTTGTCGGGCGGCGCCATGTGCCGGCTCCAATTTTTCGGCTCGTGCAGCCTGCCGAAGTCGATGGCCGGATCATGCACATAGATCCAGGTCTGGTCGGTGACCGAGGGCCTGTCGAACATCAGGGCAACGCACACCAGATCGCGGTATTTGAGCCAGCGCGCGGCCAGCACGATGTCGTCGGGCGGCACCGGGCGAAGCGACAGGATGAGCTCGGTTATGGGCATGCTGGATATGACGAAATCAGGTTCAATCCTTCCCCGGTTTTCCTTCCCGCCGTATGCGACTTCCCGGATGGCCGCGCCGTCGTGCAAAAGCTCCACAACCGGGGCGTTGAAAAGCAGGCGGTTTGGTTCCCGAATGGTCTCCGCCAGTTTTTCGCATATAACCCCGATGCCCAGCTTGGGATAGGTGAAGTGCTTCACCAGGGAGGCCGCGTCCTTTTTTCTTTTTTTCCAGAAGGCGTCGATCAACGCAGTGCGCAGCGACAGCCCCTTGATTCGCTGCACTCCCCATTCCGCGGATATCCGACCGCAGGGTATCCCCCAGACCTTCTCGGTGTAGGTCTTGAAAAATAGCTGATAGAGCGTCTTGCCGAACTGGCTTATGACCCAGTCTTCCAGGCTGCGCGCTGCCGGACGGTTGAGCTTGAACCGCTCGATAATGTAGTTGAAGATGATTTCCGCGGCGGTGAAAGGCCCCAGCCCGAAAATGGCATTGACCGGCCTCAAGGGGTAATCGAAGAGCTTCCGGTTGAGCAGAATTTTGCTTGACCGGTCAACCGAAACCTGCTCCGCGCCCAGCAGTCCGGCCACATAGGCGTCAATCTCCCGGTTTTTGGTAAAAAAGCGGTGGCCGCCCAGGTCAAAGAGGAAATCCTTGTGCCGGATGGTCGCCGAAATGCCGCCGGTGTGGTCGGTGGTCTCCAGCACGGTAAAGCGGCGGTCGCTCTTGGAAAGCGTTTCAGCCGCGCTCAGGCCGGCCGGCCCCGCCCCGATAATGACGCCGGTTTTTTTGTCGATCATATGACGTGTTCTTTAATCGTATGGTATTAAGCCGCAGTCATCAAATCTCAAATAACAAAATGCAAAGCTCAAAGGAACAGCAGCATTCAAATATCCGACATGGAAAAAGCCAAAGGCCAAAGATCAAAGTTCAAATGAAAGACAAAATCCAAGTGGCCAAGGAGAATTTCGCGGCCCCAGCCCCTTCTGCCGCCGATTTTCTTCTTCAGTGATTTTTTCGTTTACCATTTGAACTTTGAAATTCATTTGGCATTGGGGCTTTGACATTTGTCATTGCCCTTGTTGGTAATGCCGCATCGCCTTACTTCCGCAGCACCACATTCAGGATGTCATAGGGATTGAAGTAGAATGAAATTCGCTGCGATTTTTCATGCGCGGCTATTTTTTCAACCAGGCGGTGCAGGGTTCTGGTTCGGACATAGTACTGTATCCTTGAGAGAAAAAAGGCGAGGGAGACATATTTGCCGTGATAGAAACAGCGCTCCATGGACAGATCCGCCCGCCGGGCAAGTTTTTCCATGGTCTTCCGGCTGAAGAAATAGAGGTGCTCGATATTCTTAAAACCGATCCATTTTTTGCCCAGCAGCCGGTATGACCACGAGTCGACGTTGGGGATGGAGAGAAGGGTTATCCCGCCCGGTTTAAGAAGGGAGCGGCTGGCGCGCAGGTCTCCCAGCGGGTCGGGGGAATGCTCCAGGTAGTCCCACATGGTAATGGCATCCAGGCTGCCCTCCTTCCCGGGGTAGTCGCGCAGGGAGCCGTGGTGGACGGTTAGCCCCCGGGACCTCGCGTACTGCACGCAAAATTCCGAGCACTCGATCCCCTCCGCCTCCCAGCCCCGCTGTCCGGCGGCAATGAGCGAAAATCCGGTGGCGCACCCCACGTCCAGAACTCTTCCCCGGGTCCGGCAAAACCGCTCCACCTTTTTCATCCGCCTGACCATGGAGCGGGTGATTACCGGCTCCTCCTTCACGTAGTTGGCGTACGCCTTGTAATCGATGCCGCGGGTCTGATCTTCCAGCACAAAATAATCCCTGGAGTAGATTTCCCGCAGGCTCCGGGCGTCGAGGCGGGGGTTGCAGTAAATGAGGCCGCAGCGCCGGCAGCGCACAATGCGCTCGGGGGCGTGGAAGAGAAAGTCCTCATCGCGCGACCCGCAAAGGTTGCAGGTCACCTCCTCCCGGCTATGGGTATCGGCCGCGGTGCTCGCCATATTATCTCCAGACGTCCCTTCTCACGTTTTTGGCGATATGGAAAAAGTACCTGAACCCGGCAAGGTTGAAGAGGCGGAAATAGAGCATGTTTTCAAACGCCTCCCACAATCGGGTGAGCGAATACAGGCGGGTGAGCGGCAACTTGATCAGCTTTCTGGTGAGCGGGGTGAGAAAGGGGAAGCGCACGGTCAGGTTGAAAAGGGCGCAGAGGTTTTCGAACTCCCGGGCATAGCGGGACTTGATCAGCGATTTCCTGATGATCTGGGTGAAATTGTGAATGGCATAGTCCGCGGGGAGCAGGCCCCGCTCAATGGCATAGTCGACGATCCCGGTCTTGGGGTAGGGTATCAGGACGCCGGCGCGGGTGTAGTCGGCGCCGATCTTCTGGTTAATGGCGACGGTCTTGAAGGCGTCTTCCAGGGTTTCTTCCGGAACCCCCATCAGGTTGGTGATGATCATTTTGATGCCGTGCCGCTTTATTATCCTTGCATTGTTTATGATGTCCGCCTCCCTGAGGTTCTTTTGCAGGATTTCGTTCCGGATGCGGTCGCTGCCCGATTCGATGCCGAAGGAGATGCCGTAGCATCCGCTCTCCGCCAGGTCTTTTATCATCTCCTCATTCACCTGGTCAATCCTGATGTTGCAGGAGAAGGGAAGGGAAACCTCCCGGCGATAGGCCGCCAGGAATTCCCGGAGCCATGCCTGGTCCAGGACAAAGGTGTCATCGGAAAAGTGGACGTTTTTCAGCGGGTAGCGGCCCTTGACCTGCAGCACTTCCCGGATCACCCGCGACACGCTTTTTTTTCGAATGAACCTTCCTTTGCCCTCATAAATTTTTTTTTGCAGCGGGTTGTGGCAGAAGGTGCAGCGGTAGGGGCAGCCGATTCCGGAGATGAAGCGCTTGATGGGCAGGTCCCTGATGAAGCGGTATTTGTAGTAGATCTCCCGGTAGGGCAGGGGTAGCGGATCGAAGTCCTGGATCAGGTCGCGCAGGGGATTTTTGATCACCCTGCCGTTCTTTCGGTGCCAGAGGTTTTGAATCCGGGCGCCGTCCTCCCCCGCGTCTAAGGCGTTCATCAATTCGAGCGCCGGATACTCTCCTTCACCGACGCAGACATAGTCAACCACACCGAGATCGATGTCTTCCGGGAAGAGGGTGGGATGCACGCCCCCCATGTTGATCGTCTTTGCGAACTTCTCTTTCAGCACCCGGTCCGTGGCATACGCCCATTCCCGTTTGCTTGTCATGAAGGAAAGCGCCACGAGTTGTGTATCGTATCCGGCAACTAGTGACGGATAA
>CAYWLT010000253.1:0-4289 GCA_964459295.1 uncultured Thermodesulfobacteriota bacterium | reverse complement strand
GGCGAAGGGTTCAGAATGACAATAACGGAAATTTCTTCATTATGACACAGTCTCTTGGGGAGAGGGTTGGGGTGAGGGGCCGGCGTAACAAGGAAATGTATTGATCGACGCCGCATTCCCGCGGCGTGCCGGCGGCACCACTGATATTTCCACATCATGTGTGCAACGGCAGCACGGCACATGATTATGCGCTCTATTCATTAAAAAAATTATCCATGCATAAGGTAACGCGCTACACGGATCTTTGCGCCGATGGCTTGCTCGATGAGCGAATCCGTGTCCTGGAAGCCATGGCCGCTAGCTGCGCCCTCTGCCCCCGGACATGCGGGGTGAACCGGCTCAACGGTGAACCGGGATTCTGCCGGGCGGGAGCGGAAACCGTAGTAAGCAAGGCGCTGCCCCACTTCGGCGAAGAGCCGGTACTGACCGGCACCGGCGGATCGGGCACCATTTTTTTTGCCCATTGCAGCCTGTCCTGTCTGTTCTGTCAAAATCACCAGATCAGCCAGGAGCGGCTGGGAACGCCAACGGCTGATGATACTCTGGCTCATACCATGCTCTCGCTCCAGGAACAGGGGTGCCACAACATCAACCTGGTCTCCGCCACCCACTTTCTGCCCATGATTATAAGAGCGCTCAAGCAGGCGGCGGCCCGGGGCCTCTCCCTGCCGCTGGTGTATAACAGCAACGGCTATGAAAGGCCGGAAGTGCTCAAGCTGCTGGAGGGGATCATCGACATCTATCTGCCTGACGCCAAATATGGAAACGATGCAATCGCCCGCGAGTTTTCCGGGGCGCAGCACTACACCCGCTACAACCGAGAGGCACTCAAAGAAATGTACCGACAGGTCGGGCCGCTCGAGGTCGACGCTGAAGGCATTGCCCGGCGCGGCCTGATCGTACGCCACCTGGTGCTTCCCGCGGGCCTCGCCCGCACCGAGGCGGTGCTGCGGATGATCAGGGATGAATTGGGAACGGACGTGCACCTGAGTCTCATGGGACAGTATTTCCCCGCCTACCTTGCGCACACCTGCGATATAATCAACCGAAGGATTACCTCTGAAGAATATCACGCTGCCGCCGGCCTCCTCGAAATATACGGCTTTGAGAAGGGCTGGTGCCAGTACCCGGAGGAAGTGGAGGACTGCTTTGTCCCCGATTTTACCAAGAAGGCATCGTGGCGTTGAAGGAAAAAGTCTATTTAGAAAGCCTGGGCTGTCCGAAAAACCTGGTGGATAGCGAGGTAATCGCCGGATACCTGCAGTGCGGCGGTTTCGCCTTCACCACCCGCAGGGAAGAAGCGGCAATCATCATCGTCAACACCTGCGCATTCATCAAGGAAGCGGTCGAGGAAGCGGAGGGGATCATCAGGGCACTGCTGGAGTTCAAGCGGAAGGGCGCCTGCCGGATGCTGGTCGTCGCGGGCTGCCTTCCCCGGCGGTACGGCGCGCCATTCTTCACCGATCGTCCCGCCCTGCACGGGGTGGACCTGTTACTCGGACCGGCCGACATGCCCCGCATCGCGCATTTGATTCGCGGGCATACCGCACCGTACAGCCGGTGTGCGCTTCCGCCTGCCCGCCGACCTGATGTCCGCCCGGGTCGCGTCCAGCCGCGCATGCGGGCCACACCATCCCACACCGCGTATCTCAAGATAGCGGAAGGCTGCTCCCACCGCTGCGCCTTCTGCACCATCCCCGCCATAAAAGGCCCCTACCGGAGCAGAAGTCCGCGATCCATCATCGATGAAGGAAAATGGTGCGCCGCCCAGGGGGTCAAGGAAATAAATCTCATCGCCCAGGACACCACTTTCTACGGGAGAGACCGCGGCACCACCGCAGACCTGGCATCGCTGATGAGAAGGCTGTGCCGGATAGAAGGGCTGCGCTGGATCAGGCTGCTCTACTGCCATCCCGACCATTTTTCAAAAAACCTGATCGAGGCGGTGCGGGACGAGGAAAAAGTCTGCAACTACCTCGACCTTCCCCTTCAGCACATAAGCGACCCCATTCTTCAAAAGATGGGCAGGAGCAAGAAGAGCGCGGGCATCAGAAAGCTCATACACGAGCTGCGCCGGTCCATTCCCCGCCTGTGGCTGCGCACCACGGTTATGGTCGGCTTCCCGGGAGAAACCAAGGAGGATTTCAACCGCCTCCTGGACTTTATCAAGGAAGCGGAATTCGAGCACCTGGGCGCATTCCGCTATTCCGACGAGGAAGGAACCAGGGCCTTCCGCTTGGAAGAAAAAGTCCCGCCCGCTCTCGTCAACGAGCGATACCACCGGATCATGTCCGCTCAATCCCGCATTTCGCTGAAAAAAAACCGGGCGCTCATCGGAACACAGCAAACGGTTTTGATCGACGCCGTCGACCGTTTGAAGGGTGCGGCTACCGGCAGGACTTTTTTCCAGGCCCCGGAGATCGATGGAGTAGTGCATCTAACCCGCACCAAAGCCCGGCCCGGTGACATGCTTGACGCACTGATCACCGGCGCTTTCGAATACGATCTCTTCGCGGAACCTTTCAAATCCGGAAAAGCGTAAAAGCAGGTGAAGTGGCCGCATCTCATTGAAGGAACCCTGATCAGGCGCTATAAGCGTTTTCTGTTTGACGTCCGGCTGAAGAATGGACACACGATCACCGCCCATTGTCCCAATACCGGCAGCATGGCCGGATGCTGCGAACCGGGATGCTTGGTATACCTGTCACGCAGCGATAACCCCCATCGGGCGCTCCCCTATACGGTTGAGCTGACCCGGATGAACACAACCCTGGTCGGCGTCAATACCATGGTGCCGAACCGCCTGGTCACGGCATCGATTATCGCAGGATTGGTTCCACCGCTCGCCGGCTATTCCACCCTTCAGCGGGAGGTGCGCTGCGGTGAAGACTCCCGCATCGATCTGCTCCTGGAAAACGGCAAGGAGCGATGCTACGTGGAGATCAAAAACTGCACCCTGGTGGTCGGCCGGACCGCCTATTTCCCTGACGCGGTCAGCCGCCGGGGCCTCAAGCACCTTCATCAACTGGAGGAGCAGGTGGAGGCAGGAAACCGGTGCGTGATGTTCTACCTGGTGCAGCGCATGGACGCCGGGGAATTCAGACCGGCGGATCATATTGACCCGGCATACGGAAGGGCGCTCCGCCGCGCTTGTCGCCGGGGAGTGGAAATAATGGTCTACGACACACGGATCGATCTTACAACCATTGAACTCAACAAGCAGCTCCCGTCTGCCCTCTGAACTATTCATCCGGGCCCTTGCATCCCCGGTCAGATGTTTACCGGCTCGAATCCGGAAATTCTTCTCTCGGAAATTTTTATAATCGGAAGGAGCGGCTTTAAGCCGCGCGTCTATCGTGCCTGAAGGCGCTCCTACCGAAATTTCCAATGTCTTTGGTTAGAAATTTTCCTGCAGGAGTTCCCCCGCCCGCTTTTGCCAGCCGGCGGCATCGACCTCCTGCGTGAGATCGGGCGGCGTCTCCACTGCCTTGCGCAGCTCCGCCCGCGCCAGATCCTTCTCATCTCCCTTCAAATAAGACTCCGCCAGATAGACCCGGCCGCGAATGTTGAAAGGAGCGGCTTCCACCGCCTCCTGTAAATACCGCACGGCCTTCTTAATATCACGCTTGGGCCAGGGGAGTTCGTACCAGTATCGGCCCATGGCCCGCAGCGGGCCGGCGCTTTCATAATGCCGGTTTATCTCAATCGCCTTTCCCACGTGCCTTTCATACTCGGGCCCCAGGCCCTTGGCCAGCGCCTTGACGACGCTGATGCCGATACTGTACTCGGCAATGCACAGGGCATAATAGTAATGCCCCTCAATGCCTTCGGGATTAAGTGCCAGCGCTTTTTTCCCATAGGGCATCCCCTGTTCCCCCATCTCCCGGTGCCGTTTTTTCATCTCATCCGTTTCGGGCAGCCCGTTTCCGATAAAAAAGTAGGAGCGGGCGATTTTCCAGCAGGCCTCATAGTTATTCCCGTCGACCTCAAGCACCCGCTTGTATGCATTTATGGCGGCAAGGGCTTTGCCCTCCTCCGCCCGCTCCAGCCAGAGATGATCGCCGGCACGCAGCAGGTCAGCCACCGGCTGAGAGAACGCGGGTAAGGTGGAGAACAGGAGATAAAGGCATGCCGCACTCATGATTAATTGTTTCATTTTCATTTTCTCCGATGATGATTTACCGCGCACATTGCATAAGATTTCTCAGTCGCTTAAGGGTACCTCTAATAATTCAGGGAACCTCTAATTATTCATTTTCTTGTCATTCCCCGACTTGATCGGGGAATCC
>CAYWLT010000252.1:0-4310 GCA_964459295.1 uncultured Thermodesulfobacteriota bacterium | reverse complement strand
AAGAATTGCAATCATCAATACAACCGATGAAAGCTTGCGCAAACGTAGCATGTTCTTCCTTTCTCTCGGCAGGCGGGTGCAAAGCGCCCATCTGCTGCGCCACAGACTATTCAGCAAAAGCCTGTGCCCGCGAATACCTGTTCCACAGCCTGCTTGCGCATAGCGCTTACGGAGAGCAGCAGGGGCCAGCGGATCTCCGGCGGAGCGGGCATCTTGCGCCGGGCCCCTTCTTCGGCGTAACTATAAGACATAATTGCCGGTAAAAGCAAGGGGCAATAGGCAAACGGCATGATTGCGGCGGGCGATGTGTCGCCATCGACCGGTTCAGGTATGCCGAACTCTCGCTTTGCCCGCCTTCCTGTGCACAGTATCCAAGCATCACCGGCAAAGCCGTCGCGTCGGCGGCGGAGAAAATATTGTGATCTCCGGCGAAATAAAACAGCCGGGAAGAGCGGGGGAAGAATTCGGCGTGCCGCTTGCCGAGGTCGATAAAAAGTCAGCCTATGGCCTCGGCCGTTTTATGGGCAATTTTGGTAAGCGGGCACCAGGCACAGAGGGGACGCCCGCTCCTCCTTGCGACTTCGTGAGTGGTCCGGGTCACCGCCGATATCGAGGGGCAACCGGTCGGTCACCCCTGCCTATTGTGACTCACAAGGCTTCCAAGAGCGTACCCAGGAACAGCGCCCAGAACAGGTGATTCACCATGGCCCTGCACGGGGCGGGGTCGAGGGTTTCCAGACAGCGTCGGCCGGAATTAATGAACATGAAAATATGGTACACCACGATCCACCCCCACTCATCAGCCGACATCACAACCAAGCGTTCGCAAAACTCGTCGTCCAAACAGATTTCCCTATCACCGGGCTCGGTTGAGGCCAGACACCGGGAAATGCCCTCAAGCGCGGGATTGCTCATTTCCCCGAACGGCAGATTTCGCCCAATTTGCACGGCGCATGCCGAGGAATGAAGCGCGCCTGAGAAGAAACAAAAAACCAAAATCACGCAGAGGATCTTCTCAAACTGGCGTGTACCGTACATAATCCCTCCTTCACAACCCGCATTCACCGGAAACCACCACACCCTCATTGCCGTAATGCCGCGCAATCCCATCCGCCGAGACGAACGTTCATTCCCCCGACAGTGCCTTGTGGACCCTCTCCATGATGTCGGGAATCGGCAGCTTGAAAGGACATCTCTCAACGCACACCCCGCAGGCGACGCAGTCACCCGCGGTCTTTGCCCCGCGCTCCTTCATTTGTTTATAGATGGCCCGCTTCTGTTCCGGGGAGATGGTGGAGGTCTTGTATAAATCAAACTGGCTGAATATGTGGATGTCCTGGGAGCAGGGCAGGCAGTACCCGCAGCGGTGGCAGTATTCCTTGCCGATGGGTCGGGCGATTTCCTCAAGCTCTTTCAGCTCCTCGGCTGAAAGCGGCACATATGCGTGCCCGGGCTGGATATTCTGCTGCAATTCCGCCATTGATTTCATCCCCGGAATGACAATATCCACCTCATAATTCATAATCCAGCGGATGCACAGGTCCGCGCGCTGGGTGAGCTGGCCGCCGCCCAGCGGCTTCATGGCAATGGTGCCGATATCATGCTCCCGGCAGTAGGGTATGACCTCTTTCAGGTAATCCTGCTCAAGAATGGTAAAGGGAAATTCCGCCACGTCAAAGCGGTCCGTCTTCAAGGCCCGCATGAGCACTACGGGATTGTGCGAGGCAACCAGCACATAATCGAGCTTGCCCTGTTCGCGCGCTTCATCAACCGCGGCCATCCCGCCCTCGCGGGACATAAGCAGGTCCAGCTTCTCATCCACGTCCACGTGCGCCAGGTGAAACAGGTCAATCTTCTCCCGGCTGGTTCCCTTAAAAATAAGGTCCAGCGCCTTGTCAATCGCCCGCGCCACGTCGTCCTTTTTGGCGAACATGGTTTTGATGCCGACATACAGCTCGCTTCTTCTCTTTTTCAGCACCGGCCCGAGCTTGTTGCGGGTGTCCTCATACACCAGCGCGGGCACAAACTGGTTTCCCGCCTCGTCACAGTCAATGTAATTGATTCCCTCGTCCAGCGCCGCCTCAATCAGGGCCGTGGCCTCATTGATCTCTTTGAAAAAAAGCGCCAGCCCCCCGTAGGATATGACCGACAGTTCCAGATTGGTCCTTCCCAAGCGTTTGTATCTCATGCCCGCTTACCTCCGGTTGTTTTCATGCCCCTGATAGACAATCTTCATGGGAAGAGGGGACGCATGAGGGGGGACGGGATCGGTATATAATGTCCCCTATTGCTTAAAAAGCCCGCCGCTCCGCTGCTGAATGCCATATGGACGGCACCTCCAAAGACAGTGCCCATTCCCGCCCCCTTGCCGCTTTGAAGCAGCACGATCGTGAGCAGCGCCCACACCAATGATTATGTGTAAATAAGGAATACAATGGAAAGGTGGTGCCGAAGGCGGGACTCTAGAAAGCATATGAAAATTCAATAATTAAGCAGTTTGAGGTGTGCAGAATAAGGCAAACCGTGACATATCATACACCCTATGCGCACCCGGAAATCGGCAGGGCTGGGATCATTCCCGGCCCTTGCTGTCCCTATCCCCCAAGGATTGAATTGCACCCATTTGAGGACGTGCATGACAATTTACATGACAGTATGATTAGGTACTAATCTCATAACCAATCACGAATTGCAATAATTTATTCTAATTATCGCCCTGCCCTACACCCCCTGCGCCCCCCACGACCCCCTTCGCATATCTGATAGAACTCCTTTAAAAACACGCTCCGATTTTTACGAAACCCCTTTACAACAGGAATTAAGCCGTCCTTTTCCTTTACCCCTGGATGGTTCTGTGCTATAAAATTCCTACAAGATCACCAAAACGGATAAAAGGCAGAGGGGGAATGTGCTGGCATTAAGTTTGGATGGGGAACTAAAGTAGCTGTTCGGGAGAGAACTTATCTCTTCGGGCAGCTTTTTATTCTTTCTTCTGTATAGATCCATGCTTATTTTTTGCCCCTGTCCTGGCTTACAATCCCCGGAATACAACATCGAATTTTTATACGCAATTATGAACCATCATGAGACTTGAAGATCTTAAGCCAAATGCAGCGGTGCGCGGTATCCTGCCTGACGCTCTTGTCACGGTCGTCAGCGTACAGTGGTTCGGCTCAGAAGCGCTTGAACTGACCTACAAGACGCCCACCGGCAAGGTGGCAAACGAACTGCTCTATCGCCATGATGAGCCGCGCCTTGAACTTGTGGAACATGGCCGCCCATGGAGTTTTGATGGCGATGGGGGACTTTTTCGACTCGTTTCCGAGGCATTGCGTATTCGCCTGGCCCATTTATACGACCCGGTACTTGCGGTACACACTTCAATCGTTGACCCTTTGCCCCACCAGATCACTGCGGTTTATGAGGCCATGTTGCCGTGCCACCCGCTTCGTTTTTTGCTTGCAGACGACCCGGGTGCCGGCAAAACCATTATGGCAGGTCTTTTCATAAAAGAACTGATTGCTCGCGGCGATTTGCAGCGCTGCCTGATTGTCTGCCCAGGGAGCCTTGCCGAACAGTGGCAGGATGAGATGTACCGCCGCTTCCACCTTCCCTTTGACATTCTCACCAATGATAAGCTGGAAGCCGCGCGCACTGGAAACTGGTTCCTTGAGACGAATCTTGCTATTGCCCGGCTGGATAAGCTGTCCCGCAATGAAGACGTACAGCTGAAGCTCCAAGCCCCTGATTGCCGCTGGGACCTTGTCGTCTGCGATGAGGCGCACAAGATGTCGGCAACCTTCTTTGGCGGTGAGATCAATTACACCAAGCGCTACCGGCTAGGTCAGTTGCTTTCGACCCTGACTAGGCACTTCCTGCTGATGACCGCAACCCCCCACAATGGCAAGGAAGAGGATTTTCAACTATTCATGGCGCTTCTGGACGGCGACCGCTTTGAGGGCCGCTTTCGTGACGGGGTCCATGTGGCTGACGTTTCAGACATGATGCGCCGGATGGTAAAGGAGGGCCTGCTCAAGTTCGACGGCACACCGCTCTTTCCCGAGCGCATTGCCTACACCGTGCCCTACAAGCTCTCCGAGGCAGAAGCCCATCTCTACCAGGAAGTCACCGACTATGTGCGAGAGGAGTTCAACCGGGCCGATGCGCTTGAAAATGACAAACGCGCCGGAACGGTTGGCTTCGCACTTACCATCCTGCAAAGGCGGCTGGCTTCCTCACCGGAGGCGATCTATCAGTCGCTGCGACGCCGGCGCGAGCGACTGGAAAGCAGGCTGCGCGAGCTGGAAATC
>CAYWLT010000251.1:0-4323 GCA_964459295.1 uncultured Thermodesulfobacteriota bacterium | reverse complement strand
ATTTAAAACAGCACCCCATGATTGTTGAATGTTGAGACCTGACCCCTTTTTTCCCCCAGACATCAGGAACTGTTTTTAGATTTCGGAAAGAGGGCTGAATCGGCAAGCAGCTTCTGCTTGAGGGCGTGCAGCTGGTTGAGCGCCTCAAGCGGGGTCATCGCCTCGAGGTTGAGCTGCCTGATCTCCTCAAGGATGGGGTGGCTGGCGGCATCAGCGCCTGCCGCTGCCGGGCCGGGCGGGGTCCTCTTGAGTTCCAGAAGCTCGGCCGCGTTTGCCGCTCCCCGCGGGTTGAAGAGCGGAAGCGGGGTGACGGTTTCGCGCCGCCGCCGGCCGCTCAGTTTTTTTGCCAGGGCCTCCTCGGAGATCTTCTCCTCCTCGAGGTAGAGGAGCACCTCCTTGGACCGCTGCACCACCTCTTCAGGCAGTCCGGCCAGCCTGCCCACCTGGATGCCGTAGCTCTTGTCCGCGACACCCGGCACGATTTTTCTCATGAACACAATTTCATCCCCCGACTCCCGGGCGGTGATATTGTAGTTTCTGATGCCCTCGAGCGAGCGTTCCAGCTCACCCAGCTCATGAAAGTGGGTGGCAAAGAGGGTCTTGGGGCGTGCGCCGCTTTTTTTGTTGAGAAACTCGCACACCGCCCAGGCAATGCTCACCCCGTCAAAGGTTGAGGTGCCGCGGCCGATCTCGTCGAGGATGACCAGGGAGCGGGGGCTGGCATTGTTGAGAATGTTCGAGGTTTCCAGCATCTCCACCATGAAGGTGCTTTCACCCCGGGCCAGGTTTTCATTGGCCCCGATGCGGGTGTAGATGGTGTCGACCAGGCCGATGCGGGCCGCCTCCGCCGGCACGAATGAGCCCATCTGGGCCATGATGGTGATGATCGCCACCTGTCTGATGTAGGTGGATTTCCCCGCCATGTTGGGGCCGGTGATGATGAGCAGCTGGTTCCTGTCCTGATCAAGGGCGGTGTCGTTGGACACGAAACATCCCTCGTCCAGCACCCGCTCCACCACCGGGTGCCGGCCGCCGGTGATGATGATGGCCGGCCCCTCATCGATGTCGGGCTTCACGTAGCCGTTGCCGTGCGCCACCCGGGCCAGGCAGAAGAGCACGTCAACCAGGGCGAGGGCCTCGGCGATACGCTGGATCTGCGGCACATAGGTGAGCAGCTCCTGCCGCACCTCCTCGAACAGCGTGTGCTCCAGCGCGTTTGCCTTCTCTTCCGCTCCCAGGATGCTGTCCTCCCATTCCTTCAGCTCGGCGGTGATGAACCGCTCCGCGTTGACCAGCGTCTGCTTGCGGATGTAATCGGCGGGGGCGAGGGACAGGTTGGGCTTGCTGATTTCGATGTAGTACCCGAACACCTTGTTGTAGTGCACCTTGAGCGACTTGATGCCGGTCCGCTGCCGTTCATGGGACTGGAAGTCCGCGATCCACCGCTTGCCCTGGCCGGCCCTGCCGCGCAGCTCATCCAGCCCGGCATGGTACCCCTGCCGGATGATGCCCCCCTCCCGGACCGAGAAGGGCGGGTTGTCGACAATCGCTTTTTCGATGAGCGCGGTAAGCTCGCCCAGCTCAAGCAGGTCCGCCCGCCGGGCGGCGAGCAGGGGCGATGCCAGGCAGGCAAGGGCGTTACGGATTGCCGGAACCGCCTTGAGCGAGTCCTTCATCGCCACCGGCTCCCGGGCCGAGCATACCCCGCAGGCGATGCGCGAGAGCAGCCGCTCCATGTCGCGCACCGGCTTGAGCAGCGCCGGGAGGGCGCTCAGCCCGTCCCGGTTGGCCAGGAGATCATCTATGGCGGCGTGGCGCTCCCGGATGAGCTGCGGAGAGAGAAGCGGCTGCTTGATCCACTGTGCCAGCAGCCGGCCCCCCATGGGGGTAAGGGTCTTGTTCAGGACGGAAAAGAGGGTGAAGCTCCCGCCGTCGCCGGAAAGCGACTCCACCAGCTCCAGGTTTTTCCGGGTCCGCCGGTCCAGCATCATGTACTGGGATGAGCGGTAGGGAAGCGGCCGCTTGAGGTGATCGAGGGAGGTGAGCAGGTTGTCCTTGAGAAAGTAGAGCAGGGCGCCGGCGGCGCCGATGCCCGCGCTGTAGGAGGACAGCCCCAGCCCTTCCAGCGAGGTGAGCCCGAACTGCCGCTTGAGGTATTTTTCCGCCTCCCCGGGATCGAAAATCCATTCGGGATAGTGATTGACCACCGCCGGTCCCGCCTGGGTCAGAACCGGCGCGAATGACCGGTCCTCTTTCAGCCCCTCGGAGACAATCAACTCCCGCGGCTGCAGCCGGCAGAGCTCGTTGAGAAGATCTTCATCCTGCTCAAGCTCGGTGAGCCTGAAGTCGCCGGTGGAAAGGTCAAGAGAGCTGACGCCCCAGACTGTGCCGCTCTTGCAGCAGGCGACGATATAGCTGTTATGCGCCTGGGTGAGATCGTCGTCTTCCAGGTTGGTGCCGGGTGTGATGATGCGCACCACTTCTCTTTTGACGATTCCCCTTGCGGCCTGGGGGTCCTCCATCTGCTCGCAGACGGCAACCTTGAGGCCTTCGCGGGTGAGGCGGTTGATATAGCCCTTTGCCGCGTGGTAGGGAACGCCGCACATGGGCACCTTGCCGGCGCTGCCCCCGTCCCGCGAGGTGAGGGTGATGTCCAGGATGGCCGATGCCTTTACGGCGTCTTCAAAAAACATTTCATAAAAATCGCCCAGGCGGAAAAAGAGGACGGCGTCCTTCAGCTTTTCCTTGATGGATAGGTATTGCCTCAACATGGGAGTCATAGTAGTATTGTACCTGGCCGGCTGTTGAAAAACACCCATCTGCTGCGTTACGCTCATCCTTCGTCACTGCAGCGTACTTGCATGTACGCCTCATTCCTCAGGATTTCGCGTGCCTTGTATCTAGATGTTTTTGAACAGCCTGCGGAAAACTAATTTTTCAACAACCTCCTAGAGAGGACCAAAATGGAGGGACACACTCCGTTGCGTCCGAGTTATATGCGGCCATGACGGAGCATGGCCCTCCATCGCTGAGAACTTTTCTTCCTCTCGGGATAGAGGCTATGTAGGGGCGTATTGCCATACGCCCTTATCACAAAGCAACGTGTGCACGAACGTCCCCTTATATTTGGATTTTGTCATTGATTTGTCATTTGGATGTGGTCATTTGGTATTTTTAGAATGAATACAGCATCTGGGATCATTTTCACCCTATAATGCAATATATGGTATGTCAAGATTAAAAAACAAAAAAACAGTCGCTGCCCGCTGCCTGGTTTTGCTCCTGCTGGCGGTTGCCTCGGGCTGCTGCTTTCTGCCGCACCGGGCGGAAGAGCGCGGAGAAAAAGTTGAAATGGTGGTCACCGCCTATTGCGCCTGCGGGAAGTGCTGTGCCTGGAAGCGAAGCATCTGGAGTTGCTGGCTGGTTCCGGTCCACAGCAGCGGTCCGTTTGAGGGAAAAAGAAAAAAGGTGGGCATAACCGCTGACGGGACCAAGGCCAAAAAAGGGGTGATTGCCGCCGATATCGGCACCTATCCGTACGGCACCAGGATGTACGTGCCCGGGTACGGCTGGGGGGTTGTTCATGACCGGGGACGGGAAATCAAGGGCAACCACATCGACGTCTTCTTCGATTCTCATGATGACGCGCTCAAGTGGGGAACGCAGAAGCTCACGGTGACGGTGATACGGTGAATTGTATGCCGGTACGCATTTGCCGTGAGGCTTTAAATTCGAAATCCGAATATCGAAATTCGAAACAAATCCAAAGCACAAATGTTCAAAAAGCACAAACTCTTGCGTCAGCTTAATTAATTTTGGAAATTGACACTTCTTGTGCTGTCATTTGGAGGAAGCGGATCGACCGAGAAATCTTTATCATCATAAAAGATTTCTCACGTGCGTTCGGAATGACAACATCCACCTGCGGGCTGCATAATGTGCCTTCCCCTCGACTGGTAAAACCGGGCCCTTGCGTGCAACTATGTTTCGTGTCCGGCAGTGGAGGGCCATGCTCCGTCATGGCCGCATGACCTATTCGGACGCGACGGAGCGCGTCCCTCCATGGGGTTGACTCGGGCACTCGCCCCCTCCTTGTTTACTCCAGCACGTACTTGGTATATCGGCTGCGGGGAATCTCCTGGATGAAACGAGAGGGCTGCATGATGCCCGAGCTGTCGCCACCGCGTCCATAGTCCCAGAGCGGGTAGGAGAGATACAGCTCGTCGCGGGCGCGGGTGGCGGCAACGTAAAAGAGCCGCCGCTCCTCCTCCTCGCCTTCCGCGTCCTGCAAACTTTTATGCGAGGGGAATCTTCCCTCCACCA
>CAYWLT010000250.1:0-4361 GCA_964459295.1 uncultured Thermodesulfobacteriota bacterium | reverse complement strand
TGAAAATGGAGATTCTTCGGCCGCAGCCTCAGAATGACATTATGACACAGTCTCTGATAGGGGAGGATTAAGATGGGGGCGATGCTACAACATGTCCCCCTCGCCCTAACCCCTGGTTGCCTTCGGCGCCGCCAGAGGCGGGTAAACCTCTCCCCTGGCCGTAGTCAATTAGGGTACGTAGGGGCGTATTCTTATACGCCCTCATCCGGCGGCGGGCAGGCGGCCAGGTGAGAGAGAATCTCATTCAGCTCCACGGCAGAGCACAGGATGTTTCTTGCATGTTTTATATAGGGAGACCGCATTTTGTCGGGCGGGGGGGCTGACGTGGTGTTCCGCCGCTGTGCTGTGCAGGGTATCTATTGCCGGGGAAGTATGAGCGGATGCAGATTGAAATCTTGGATAAGCCGGAGCCGGATTTGTTGGACCTCCGCCCTTTCTGGGTAATAGCCGACTTTGACCCGGTACCGGGTTTGGTCATTATCCAGAACAACCGTTTCAATGAATGACGGATAGTCACGGGATGTGAGCGCGGCGTGAAGATCGGCGGCCATGGCGTAGTCGGAAAAAGAGGCTGCCTGGAGAACAAAACCCCGGCTGTCCGCCGCGGGAGCGGCATCGGAGCATGACCGGCCGGCATCCGATCGGGCAAAACGCTTTTCCGGTTCAGCCTGAAATCCATAATCGAGCAGGCGGCCGGCATCCCGGAAATGATTCTGTGACCCCAGAACACAGACGATAAGTTCTCTCCCTCCGCGGGACGCCTCCCCGACAAAACAGCGTTGGGCTTTTGAAGTATAGCCGGATTTTCCATAAAGCATTCCCGGGTAGGTTTCCAGCAGCCGGTTGTGGTTTTTAAGAAAGATGGTCCGCGCACCGGGGCCGGTGATGGAGGTGGTCTTGGTTCCCGCGATTTCGCGAAAAACCTGCTGCCGGCGGGCATGCTGGAAGATGAGCACAAGGTCCCGCGCCGTGGTATAGTGGCTTTGCTCATCCAGCCCGTGTGGATTGACAAAATTGGTGTGGCGGGCTCCGATTTCAGCCGCCTTGCGGTTCATGAGATCGGCGAACTTTTCAACCGAGCCGGCGATTCCTTCGGCAATGACGATGCTCGCATCATTGGCGGATTTAAGCAGGATGCTGTAAAGCAGACGGTCGAGCGGCCACTGTTCGTATGTCCGGACATTGATTTTACAGGGGGGCGCAAGGGAGGCGTTTTCGCTCACCGGCATGACGGTATTCAGGGGCTTCTGCTCCAGCGCGATCAGGGCGGTCATGACCTTGGTGGTGCTGGCGGGCGGCAACGGAACATCCGCCGCCTTTTCAAAGAGGACCTCGCCGGTGGCGGCATCAATCAGAATGGCGGCCTTGGCAGAAATGGCAACGCCCGGTCCGATCCGCCCCTCCGAAGCGCCGGGGATGAGGAGCTGGAGGCACAGCAGCAAGCATATCAGGATGAAATTTTGAATCCGTTCCTTATGGGGCATCAGCCGTTTCTCCTCAATCGTTGCGGGCTATTATAGCGATTTTTTTGCGCAAGGGAATTGTTTTTTTGTTCAGATGCATTTTTTCTTGACAAGCGGTTTGTGTTGCATTACACTGCACACATCTCAAAGGCGGTTCAGGCATGGGACGGACATTCGGTCAGAAAATCAGGGATCACCGCATCAACCACACCTCGTTAAGCCTGCGTAAGCTGGCGGAGAAGGTCGGGATATCTCCCACCTATCTCAGCCGCATTGAAACCGGCAAAGAGCCGCCGCCGGCGGAGGATATCATTATTCGGGTTGCGCGGGCGCTGGGCATCGACGAAGACGAGCTGTTGAGTCATGCCGATAAAATCTCACCCGACTTGCTCAAGACCATACGGGAGCACCCGGGGCTCTTCCCCAGCTTCATCAGGACGGTCAGGGATGCTGACCAGACCCATCTGGAGGACATTCTGGGGCTGGTGCAGTTCATCCAGTCGAGAAGCCTCAGAATGAAGCACAGCGAGTGGAAGTACGTGGAAAAAATTATCAAGGGCCTCTTAAGCGGAAATTTGGGAAGGGAAGATTACGAGGTCATCAGCGGCCTGATCCAAAAGGCTGAAAAACCTCTCCACAAGTAAGGGAAGAACCATGTTTTTTGACATGGACCGGGTCAACTGGCTGAGCAAGGAGCAGATCAAGTCGGAGGCGGCGCTCCTGCTTGACAGCTATTCGTTTTTTCGGGGGATGGAAGCGGAACCTCCCATCCCGGTGGAACATATCATAGAAGCGTATCTGGGATTTACCCTGGAATATGAAGACCTGGAAGAGATCATCGGCTTCAGTGATGTTCTGGGAGCCACCTGGCTCAGGCAGAAAAGGATTGCCATCAACGAAAAGCTGCTGGGGAAAAATATCGGCCGCATGGTTTTTACCTGCGGCCATGAGATTGGCCACATTGTGCTGCACAGCCGTTATATTGCAGGGCATGAAGAAAAAGCTTTGAAACGAACCGGGGGTCAGGAAATCGTGTGCCGGGAGGTGGCAAGCAAAAAGAGAGGGGAGTGGCAGGCGGACTATTTCGCCGCCTGTTTGCTGATGCCGGAAGAAAACGTCCGCAGGGCATACCGCGGCATTTTCGGCCCGTCTCCCCTGATCATTTACAACAAGAAGAGCTGCTTTGACCGGTCGCTTCCCCTGTTTGATCCGGCCTGGGACCGGGTTAATGAATTTGCCCGGATGGTAATTGAAAACGGTAATTTTACCAATGTTTCCAAAGAAGCGATGCGGATTCGCCTTGAGGAGTTGGGAATGTTAATCAATAATACCCAGAACCGCCTTTTGATGTAGTTCTTTTTTTTGCCCCTGATGTTTAGTATAATGCAACACTGGACATTTCGTCAAATAGAATCCGCCTCTATGGATGCTTCTCCGGTTTGCCGGGAGGAGTTTGATGTTTTGATAACAGGATCGCGGATTATATTCAGCTGGAAACTCAAGGCTTGGTTGAGGATGAAGTTTGGTCAGAAATCCGGAATGACATAATAAACAAAGGGGAGAGTATGCCGAGAAGTCTGTTTATCATGCATCTTTCTGTATGTGGGCAAGCGCCTCCTCGGCGTGGAAGGAACTTCGGACGAAGGGGGCGGAGGCGACGTAGCGAAAGCCCATCTTTTCGCCCAGTTGCTTATACTCGTCGAAGATGTCCGGGTGGATGTACTCCACCACCTCGATGTTTTGCAGGGTGGGCCTCAGGTATTGGCCGATGGTCAGGAAATCGCAATTGACCGCCAGCAGGTCCTCCATGGTGCGCAGGACTTCATCCCTGGTTTCACCCAATCCCAGCATGATTCCCGATTTTGTAAAAATCGCTGGATCAAGCTCTTTGCTCCACTTCAGTATGGTGAGCGAGGTTTCATAGTTTGAGTAGTGCCGGGCCATCCGGTAAAGACGGGGAACAGTCTCAAGGTTGTGGGCGAGGATGGTCGGCTTCGCGCCGGTGATTACCTTGAGATTTTCACGCATACCTCGCACATCGGGGATGAGCATATCGGTTGAGGCCCCGGGAAGAAGCTCATTGATCTGTCGTATTACAGCGGCAAACTGGGCGGCCCCGCCGTCCGGCAGGTCATCGCGCGTAACCGAGGTGACCACGACATGCTTCAGGTTGAGCTTTTTTGCCGCCTCGGCCACATGAAGCGGCTCCTCAGGATCAACCGCAAGGGGGGTGCCGTACTTCACCGAGCAGAACCCGCAGTTGCGCGTGCACACGTCACCAAGGATCATGAAGGTGGCGGTGCCTTTTGCGAAGCAGGTTCCCGCGTTGGGACAGCGGGCGCTCTCGCAGACGGTGTGAAGGTTTAATGAGTCGAGCATGTGCTTCATGTCGCTCAGACATTTTTCGCTGGGGCCTTTTACCTTGATCCAGGATGGTTTGGGAAGAGAGGGCATTGGAGGACCTTTAAATAAAAAATGCAAAATGCAAAGTGAAAAATGAAAAAGAAAAAATCTCATTCGCGGCTAAAGCCGCTTCTAACGGATATGTGCTTTCAAATGAAAAGTGAAAAATGAAAAGTGAAAAATGCAAAACGAAATTTACAGGGATCTGTTTTTTGCTGTTATAACTGATTTCGCGATTATATTAACCAGTTCATGCGTTTCTCTAAGTACAGGCTCAACACGTTCATCTGACATTAAAGCAGATTTTCTTATAAGTTTCAACCAGTATAGCGATTCCTTCAACTCCTTCAAAACCAGTTGCATTTTGTGAATGAAATCCGCTTTGCTTTCTGCCCCGCATGCTTCTTCATAATTCGCTCCGGATGATGTTGCGGAACGCATCAATTGACTTGCGACATGTCTTCCCGGCGCAGTTTTGTTTAACGCGGCGGTTAA
>CAYWLT010000249.1:0-4546 GCA_964459295.1 uncultured Thermodesulfobacteriota bacterium | reverse complement strand
CAAAAAAAGAAAAGGACATTGAGGTCCTTTTCTCACGCTAAGAAATTCTCATTCTTTTATTTTTTAAAGAATTACGTCCCTGTCTCCCATGAGGATAGGTATGCCTTTTGTTCGGCGGTAAGGGTGTCGATTTTAATTCCCATGGATTTAAGCTTCAGTCTCGCAATCATCTGATCTATATCGGACGGAACCGGATACACCTCTTTTTTCAATCCCTTCCCCTTTTTCACCAGGTATTCGGCGGAAAGGGCCTGATTGGCAAAACTCATATCCATGACACTCGAGGGATGACCTTCGGCCGCAGCAAGGTTGACCAGCCGTCCCTCTGCGAGCACATAAATGCGCCTTCCGTTCTTCAGGGTGTGCTCTTCGACGAAATCTCTGATCACCCTTCTGCTCTTGGTTACCGTAGCAAGCCCTTCAAGGTTCAGTTCGACATTAAAATGACCGGAATTGGCCACAATGGCCCCTTCCTTCATGGCAAGAAAATGTTTGATATCAATGACGTGCTTGTCGCCGGTAAGCGTGCAGAAAAAATCCCCGATCTTTGATGCCTCGGCCAGCGGCATCACCTGGTATCCATCCATGGTCGCCTCGAGCGCACGGAGATGGTCAACCTCGGTTACGATAACCTTTGCCCCCATCCCCTTGGCCCTCATTGCCAGACCGCGTCCGCACCATCCGTAGCCGCACACCACAAAGGTGCTGCCCGCAACCAGCCGGTTGGTCGCCCGTATCATTCCGTCAATGGTGCTCTGCCCGGTTCCGTAGCGGTTATCGAACAGATGCTTGGTATAGGCATCATTAACCGATATGACCGGGAAAAGCAGCACCTGCTTGCGCGCCATATCACGCAGCCTGATGACACCGGTGGTTGTCTCCTCGGTTCCCCCGATAATGCCCTGTACCAGTTGCTGCCGCTTCGCATGGATGGTGGACACCAGGTCCGCCCCGTCGTCCATGGTGATATTGGGCCGGCTGTCAAGGGCCGCGTTGATGTGGTCGTAATAGGTTTTGCGGTTCTCCCCCTTGATGGAAAACACAGCAATGCCGTGGTACTTGACTAGGGCGGCAGCCACGTCATCCTGGGTGCTCAACGGATTTGAAGCGCAGAGCGACAGATGCGCCCCGCCGGCCTGCAATGTTTCCATGAGGCTCGCGGTCTCGGTTGTCACATGCAGACAGGCGGCAAGCCGCACGCCGCGGAGCGGTTTTTCCTTCTTGAAACGCTCTTTCACCAGGTTCAAAACCGGCATACTCTGGTTAGCCCATTCAATCCGCAGCATTCCCTTCTTTGCCAGCGCTATATCTTTGATGTGATATTTCATTCAATGTCCCTTTCAACCCTTGGTGAGCAGTTTGTTGAAAAAATAGTTTTCCTCAGATCGTTCAAAGGCTCAAGGGGGGAGGGGCTTTTGAGCCACAAATCAGATAGTGGTTTTCAACAACCTGCTAAAGGCCAGCGGCCCGGCGCAGTTTATCCGCCATGTCCGTCCGCTCCCAGGTAAACTCCGGTTCCGTCCGACCGAAGTGCCCGTAGGTGGCGGTCTTCCGGTAGATCGGCCGCAAGAGATTGAGATAACTGATCATCTCCGCCGGGGTTAAACGAAAATATTTGGATACCAGTCGGGCAATTTCATCCGGAGGAATTTTACTGGTCCGAGAGGTGTCAATCATCACCGACACCGGCTCAGAAACGCCGATGCTGTAGGAAAGCTGCACCTCACATTTTCTGGCCAGACCGGCGGCCACAACATTTTTTGCAACATAGCGAGCCATATAGGAAGCGGACCGATCCACCTTTGAGGGATCTTTCCCGGAAAAGGAACCGCCGCCGTGACTTCCCTGTCCGCCGTAAGTATCGCAGATAAGCTTTCTCCCGGTCAGCCCGCAGTCAGCCTTGGGGCCCCCCTCCACAAAGCGGCCGGTGGAATTGATGTAATACTTGGTTTTGCCATCCAGCATTTTCGCCGGTATCACCCGCCTGATCACTTCCTCGATTATGCCTTCTCGTAAAATCTTATCCTTGACCTCGGGATTATGCTGCGCGGCAATCACCACCGTATCAACCCGCTTGGGATGCTCTTCAACATACTCCACGGTAACCTGCGACTTGCCGTCGGGCCTTAAGAAGTCAAGGATGCCCTTCTTCCGGACTTCCGCCAACCGCTGCGCCAGTTTGTTGGCATAGGTTATGGGCATGGGCATCAGTTCCGGGGTCTCGGCACAGGCATAGCCGAACATCAGTCCCTGGTCTCCGGCGCCCTGTTTCTTCCCTTTTCTGGGATTCACGCCCATGGCAATATCCGGTGACTGGGCATCAATGGACGTGATAACCGCGCAGGTTCTCCAGTCAAAGCCCATGTTTGAATTATTGTATCCTATATCCTTGATGGTTTGCCTTACAATGTCAGGGATATTGACATAGCAGCCGGTGGTTATTTCGCCGGCAACAATGGCCATTCCGGTTGTCACCATGGTTTCACAGGCAACATGCGCCTTTTTGTCCTTGGCAAGAATGGCATCGAGGATGGAATCCGATATTTGATCGGAAACCTTATCCGGATGCCCCTCGGTTACCGATTCAGAGGTAAAAAGATAATTGGTCATCGACATAGCGTATCTCCTTTAGTGTGATTACCGAACCGTCATTTTAAAGCTTCAATAAAATGGTCGATTTTATATCAGTAAACCATTGAGTTGGCAAGAAAAAAAAGTCTCAACCGGCATAATCGGGCCTTTATCTTGACACCCGGACGGAACTTTTCTATACTGGGCATCCCTTATCGCAACCCCTCTTAAAAGAAAGCGCTACCATGACCTACCGCGAACGGGTGCCCTGCGGCAGCATCACTCCCGGAGACGACGGCCGTGAGGTGTGCCTCGCCGGCTGGGTGGACGCGCTGCGCAACCACGGGGAGGTGCTGTTCATCCATCTCCGCGACCGCAGCGGCATGGTCCAGGCGGTCTTCAGCCCCGAATGCGCGCCGCCGGATGTCTGCCGGGCCGCGGCGTCGCTGCGCAACGAGTTCTGCGTCGCCCTAAGGGGGAAGGTCCGCAAACGCGCCGCGGGCACGGAAAATCCCAACCTTGCTACCGGGCTCATCGAGGTCATGGCCGCCGATCTCACCATCCTGAGCGCCTCCTGCGCCCTGCCCTTCCCCATTTCGGAAAAGACCATGGTCGCCGGCGCCGGCGGCAAAGCGGCCGATGCGGTGGCGGAGGATATACGGCTGCAGTACCGCTACCTGGACCTGCGCCGCCCCACCATGCAGGAGTATATCGCCCGGCGGCACCGGATCGTCAAGACCGTCAGGGATTTTCTCGACCAGCGGGGCTTTCTCGAGATAGAAACGCCGATGCTCACCAAGAGCACACCGGAGGGCGCCCGCGATTATCTCGTGCCCAGCCGGATCCACCAGGGACGTTTTTACGCACTGCCCCAGTCACCCCAGCTGTTCAAGCAGCTCCTGATGGTGGGCGGGTACGAGCGCTACTTCCAGGTGGTCCGCTGCTTCCGTGACGAGGACCCCCGCCCCAACCGCCAGCCCGAGTTCACCCAGCTCGACCTGGAAGCGTCCTTCATCGATGAGGAATTCATCTACGAGCTCATGGAGGAGCTGATCGTGCGCATGTTTGCCGTGGGCGGCATCACCCTCCCCCGGCCGTTCCCCCGCATGACCTACCGGGAAGCCATGGACACCATGGGCTCCGACCGCCCGGACACGCGCTTCGGGCTGCGCTTCGTGGAAGCCACCGACATTTTCAGAAATACCAACTACGGCATCTTCCGGCAGATCCTCGAGCGCGGCGGCTGCATCAAGGGGATCAACATCAGCCGGCAGTCGGAAAAATTGAGCAAGAACGTGCTCCAGAATGAATACGCCAAGGAAATCGTACCCTCGTTCGGCGCCAAGGGAATGACCTGGATGCGGGTGCTGGAGAGCGGACTGGAATCGAATATTGTTCAGTTCTTCAGCGCGCGCGAGCGTGACGTCATGCTTGAGCGCTTCGGGGCGCGGCATGGCGACGTCATCATCATGATCGGCGACGCATCCTATGACGTGGTCACCTCGGCCCTCGGCCAGCTCCGGCTGCACCTTGCCGGCCGACTGGGATTGATTCCTGAGAACACCTTCAGCCCCCTCTGGGTCACCGATTTCCCGCTTTTCACCGCCACCCCGGAAGGCATCACCTCCAGCCACCATCCCTTTACCTCGCCTGACCGGACGTGCTTTGACCCGGCGGACAGTGAAGGGCTGCTTTCGCTTCGTTCACGGGCCTACGATGTGGTGGTCAACGGGGAGGAGCTGGGCGGCGGCAGCATCCGCATCCATGATCGAGAGGTTCAGCAGAAAATCTTCCAGGCCCTGGGACTGTCCGGCGCCGAGGTTGAGGAAAAGTTCGGATTCTTCCTGCGCGCGCTGGAATTCGGGGCGCCGCCCCACGGCGGCATCGCCCTGGGCATGGACCGGGCCTGTGCCATGATTCTCGGCACCTCGTCCATCCGGGAGGTCATCGCCTTTCCCAAAAACCGCAGCGCCTT
>CAYWLT010000248.1:0-4572 GCA_964459295.1 uncultured Thermodesulfobacteriota bacterium | reverse complement strand
ACCTGCTTCCAGCACTCCAGTCCATCCCTGAGCCGGCCGCCGCCGCTCGCATAGCCGTCATGATTTCCCGGTACCAGGAAGGTGGGGAGGGAAAAGCGGCTCAGCAGATCGAAGGCCCAGGCGTATTCAGGGGCATACGGCCCACCGAAAACCAGGTCTCCGCTTACCAGAATGAATTCGGGGTCAAGAAACGAAATCTCATTAAGGATCTGCTTGACAATGGCGGCGGGCGCAATCCCCCGGTTTTCCGGACGGCGTTCCTGGGCATACAGGCGGGGATCCCCCACATGCATGTCAGTCAGGTGCACAAAGCGATAGCTCTCGCTGAACCCTTTTACAACCCGTACGGAATTGTACTGGATGTCCGAGAGATTTGCCTCACGGCTGCTGATGATGCAATCAAAGGTGTCACGCGGGGTGCGCGCAGGGACGGTGCCCTTGAGCAGGTAACAGCCTGCCGCGCGGTCATAGCCGATCTCGGTCACCGGAAGGGTATACGACTGGACGACCGGATCATGGGTGGCAATGCACATCATCCAGTCACGGGTTGTCCCGCCATCCTCCGACCGCACCACCGCAGCAAGGGATTCACCCGCAACCACCAGGGCCGGGCAACCTAAAACCGGATAGACAATGAACCTGATTTTTTCCAGCCGGGGCGGGAGGAAGCGGGGCACCGCGTCGGAATAGCCGACATCGGGAATGGGATAAACAAATCCGCCGGTTTCCGCGGCGGCCGCGCCGGAAACCAGGCAGGACAGTGCCAGGCATGATAGCAGAGCCGTAACCGCCAGCCGGCGGGGCGGCTGGCGGCGGGGTCCGGACGGGTTATTCGTCAGAACGCTTCTTTTTATAGCCGCATTCCTTTTTAGCACAGCTCACTATCACCCCGTAGCGTTTGCTCTCTTTTTCCACCAGAAAAGGGCTTCCGCACTGCGGACACGGTTCGTTAACCGGCTTGTTCCAGGTGGCAAATGAACACTGGGGATACCGGGAGCACCCGTAAAACATCCGGTTCCTCCTGGTCTTTTTTCCGATCACGTCCCCCTCGGCGCACTCCGGGCATTTGATGCCGGTGGGAACCGATTTGTTGAGCGACTTGATGGATTTGCACTCGGGGTAGCCCGAGCAGGCGAGAAATTTGCCGTAACGGCCCTCCTTTACCACCATGGGCCTGCCGCACTTTTCACACGGTTCGCCGCTTGCCGCATCCGGCCCGCTTGCCCCGTTTTCCCTGGGGGCAAGCGACCGGATATACCGGCACTCGGGATAGCCCGAGCATCCCAAAAACTTCCCGTAGCGCCCCAGTCGGATAATCAGGTTTTTGCCGCACTGGGGGCACGCCTCGTCGGTTTTTTCAGTGATGATTTCGTGCCGCTTGATTTCAGCCTCCTTCTCTCCGATCAGATTGATAAAGGGCTTCCAGAAATTGCGCACCACCGGCTTCCACTCCATCTCACCGCGCGCGATTTCATCAAGCTCCTCCTCGAGGTGTGCGGTAAAATGATAATCAACATAGCGCGGAAAATGGTCCACCAGGAGCCCGTTGACGGTCACGCCCAGGTCTTCGGGGAAAAATCGCCTGTCGGTTACGGTAACATACCGCCTGGTTTTGAGGATCTCGATAATACTCGCGTAAGTGGACGGCCTGCCGATGCCGTACTCCTCAAGCGTCTTCACCAGCGTCGCCTCGGTATAGCGGGGCGGGGGCTGGGTAAAATGCTGTTCCGGCACCAGCGTCTTCAGATCCAGATCCTGCCCTTCGCTGAGCCGGGGCAGCATCATTTCCTTGTCATTGCCGTTGTCATCCCTCCCCTCGGTGTATACCTTCATAAACCCGGGGAACGCCACGGTGGACCCCGTGGCCCTGAAGAGAAATCCCTCTCCCGCCGCTATGTCCACCGCCACCGCATCGAGAACCGCCTGTGCCATCTGACAGGCAATGGTTCTCTTCCAGATAAGTTCGTACAGCTTAAATTGATCCGGCGTGAGATGCGCATGCAGCTCCTCCGGGGTAAGGGCAATATCGGTCGGACGAATGGCCTCGTGGGCCTCCTGGGCATTCTTCGATTTTTGTTTGAACGCGCGGGGATGCTTCAAGGCATACGGCTTTCCGTACAAGGCGATGATTTTTTCCTTGATGCTGTAAAGGGCGCTGTCTGCAAGATGGACGCTGTCGGTGCGCATATAGGTTATCAGCCCCTTCATACCCTCGTCCAGGGCGATTCCTTCATACAGCTTCTGGGCAATGGACATGGTCTTCTTGGCCGAGAACCGGAGCTTGCGCGATGCCTCCTGCTGCAGGGTGCTGGTGGTAAACGGGGGGGCGGGATTGCGCTTCACCTGCTTGCGCCGGATCTCCCGTACCGCGTACGCAGCGCCTTCGAGGCGGGCCACGACGGCATCGGCGGCTGCCTGATGCCCGATCTGAAACTTGTCCAGCTTCCCGCCGTCCATTTCGACCAGCTCGGCGGAAAATGCATGCCCGGCGGAATCGTCACCCCGGCTTGAGAGATCCGCCCGGATGGTCCAGTACTCCTGGGGCACAAAATCCCGGATTTCCTTTTCCCGCTCGCAAATCAAACGAAGCGCCACTGATTGTACCCGCCCGGCCGAGAGCCCCGGCCGGATTTTCTTCCAGAGCAGCGGGCTCAGATTAAACCCGTACAAATAGTCAAGCACCACCCGGGCCTGCTGGGCATCCACCAGTTGCGAGGCAATGGTCCGGGGATGCTTAAGCGCCTCCTCGATGGCCTCCCGGGTGATCTCATGAAACACGATTCGTTTCACCTCAACCGGTCTGCCTTTCCGTGCCGGCGGGGTTGCGTTGCCAAGCCCCAGGCTCACCGTCAGGTGCCAGGAGATCGCCTCACCCTCCCGGTCCATATCAGTCGCGAGATACACCGTACTGCAACGGCGAAGCGCTTTCTCGATCTTGTCAAGATGCTTTTTGCTCTGGGGCAGAACCGCGTACTTCGGCTCAAAATCCCGGCTGATGTCCACCGACCCCGATTTGCTGGGCAGCGCCCGGACGTGTCCCATGCAGGCCAGAACCTCATACTGACTGCCCAAAAACTGGCCTAAGGTTTTAGCCTTGGCGGGCGACTCAACCACAATAAGTGATGGTGCAGATGTAGCCATTGATTATCGGTAAGCTCCTTTCGGCTGATTGGTTTAACCTTGTTTTCTCATAAAATGCTTGCCGGGAAGCTGTCTGACCAGGCCCTTGAGCTCAAGGTCCAGGAGCGCCGATGAGACCCGGTAACTGTCAAGCCCGCACCCGGCAATGATGGTGTCGATATGCGCCTGTTCGTGGGTAAGGAGGGCAAGCACCGCCGCTGCTTCCCGGTCCAGCCGTTCCCCTTCTGCCGCGCCGCCGGTGCGGGACTGAAACGGGAGGCATGGCGCATCCGGCATAAGCTCGGAAACAATATCCTCCGCATCTTCAACAAGTTTTGCGCCCTCTTTGATAAGCTGATGCGTCCCCCTGCTCCGGAGCGAGTCGATGCTGCCGGGCACGGCAAACACATCCCTCCCCTGCTCCAGGGCAAGGCGGGCGGTAATGAGCGACCCGCTGCGGTGGCTTGCCTCCACGACCACCACCCCCAGCGACATACCGCTGATAATCCGGTTGCGCCGGGGAAAATTGCATCCCGCCGGGGCGGTTGACATGGGAAACTCGGAAATGACCGCGCCACAGGAGGCAATCTCATCTTTCAGCCTTCTGTTTTCCAGGGGATAACAAACATCCAAACCGCATCCCAGCACCGCAATAGTCCTTCGCTTGACTGTCAGCGCACCGCGGTGCGCGCTGGTATCGATACCACGGGCCATGCCGCTCACAATGGTTATTCCCCGGCGCGCCATGTCCTGGGAAATCCTTTCGGTAACCATCTTGCCATAACTGCTTGCAAAGCGCGATCCTACCACCGCAACCGCGCGCTTGTCCTCCCTGTGGAGATCCCCTTTGACATAGAGGCAGGGCGGCGGATCATAGATGTTAAGCAGGTTGGCCGGGTAGGTGTCATCCAGAAAAGACACCAGTTTCACCCCGTGTTTCCGCATCAGCTCCAGTTCACGTTCCACCCGGGCAGCCTGTTTAAACTCATGAATGCCCCGTATGGCCCTGTTTCGTATGCCCTCCACCTTTTCCAAATCGTTCCAAGCCGCCCTGAACACCCCCCCGGGGGTATGAAAGCGCCTAATGAGATTGCTAAAGCCTATACTGCCCAGTCCTTCAACAAAGCTTAAGGCCAGCCAATGATAGGAATCCTGGTGTATCGGTGCCGGTTTCTGTTGCATAAAAGGCATTTCCAACGCTACAAACCACCCCGGGCCGCATCCAATCTGCCTGCTTGTAGCCGCAGCAAGGATCGTGCCCGCCTATCTACATCAAAATGCCCCTCCCTTGTCAAGCATTTTTATCCCGGCCTTTTATGCCCGCCGTCAAAATAATGCTTGACAGGCACTCCGCTTTTGAATTAAATGCGG
Organism: uncultured Thermodesulfobacteriota bacterium; assembly: GCA_964459295.1. Taxonomy (GTDB): domain Bacteria; phylum Desulfobacterota; class WTBG01; order WTBG01; family WTBG01; genus CAZWCD01. The sequence goes on along the minus strand of CAYWLT010000248.1, from coordinate 81 downwards.
GGTTAATTAATTTCGCATAATAATTATTAAGGGTTCCTCTAAAAATTGAACAAAAGTCCTATGCAGCATGGCAGGTGATAG
>CAYWLT010000247.1:0-4607 GCA_964459295.1 uncultured Thermodesulfobacteriota bacterium | reverse complement strand
ATGTGACCGACACCACAACCGGCATCGAGAACGCGGGAACCCGGTGGAAGCGAAAAGATAAGCCGCCGCACCATTTCATGCTTTGCCTTATGATAGACTGATTGAGGAAACTTGGAAGTCCTTTTCAGGTATTCCAGATAGTAGGAATGATTGTCCATGCGGTACCCGATATATGGTTTTGTGAATAAAACATCGTGCGATGGTCAGGCAAAAGTCCGGAAAAAGCCGAGCCCCACTCGTACACCCCAACACTTCTTCCTTATCATCTTTCATACCGGATACAAAGAAAAATTTCGCACCTTTCCTTACCGTATGATTCTGCCTGTTTTCGTCTTTCGTTTTATCGCAGTCACTTGAAAAAATCAGGCATGCCGATAAAAGTTGACGAGGTGTTCCGTTTGTCGTAGTAATAAATCTTCCCATTTTCTTAAATAGCCACACACCTGTACAACAGACTGCTGTGGCATGCGACACAAAGTCGGATTCTCCTCTATAAGATCACGCCCTTCAGACTAAACAAGACTGCAGCTTAATCATGGCAAAAAAATCGGAAAAAAGAAAGAAAGAGAAATTATCACAGCAGGATAAAAAACCGACACCCCTTCAGGGAAAATGTGGTGCCTATTACCCTTTTATCGCCTGGGGGCTGGTCGTTGCGGCGATGGTATTTACAGCCGCAATTCGCATCCGGCTGCTGAGCATTCCTCTTGAGCGTGACGAAGGTGAATTTGCTTACATGGGACAGTTGATGCTTCAGGGCATCCCCCCATACTCGCTCGCCGCCAACATGAAGCTTCCGGGCACCTACGCCGCCTATGCCTTGATTATGGCACTGTTCGGGCAGACCATTGAAGCCGTTCACCTCGGCCTTCTGCTGATAAACACATCCACTATGCTGATGGTGTTTTTATTGGCACGGCGGCTTTTCGATGACTACACGGGGGTTGTTGCCTGTGCCACGTATGGGATATTATCCTTAAGTCCGAGCGTCCTGGGGACATCTGCCCACGCCACTCATTTTGTGCTGTTGCCGGCATTGGGCGGGATAATTCTTCTGCTTAAGGCCATTGAGAGCGGCAAGCAGACTGCGCTTTTCTGGAGCGGATTACTTTTTGGACTGTCCTTCCTGATGAAACAACCGGGCATATTCTTTGGTTGCTTTGCCTTGTTTTACTTAATGGGAAGTCAGATGTCTCAAACCAGATCTTTGACACGATCCATCGTCATGAGAACGCTTGTGTTTACAGCCGGCCTGTCGATTCCCTGCCTGCTCACCTGCCTTACGCTTTACGCCCTTGGAGTTTTTCAAAATTTTTGGTTCTGGACCGTTGCCTATGCGTATGAATATGGATCTCTGAGGCCTCTGTCGGTTGGCATTGCGGCTTTTTTTCGGCGGGCGCCTCTGGTTATTGACGGCTTTTATTTGTTGTGGATCCTGGCCGGTATCGGAATACTTGTTGTTTCATTGAAAAGGGAGATGAGAATCCGATTGCTGTTTATGTATGGATTTTTTATTTTCTCCTTCCTGGCGGTGTGCCCGGGACTCTACTTCCGCGCACATTATTTTATCCTGCTGCTGCCTGCGGTGGCGCTATTTGTTGGAATTAGCACAAGGTATTTTCAGATGCGTTTTGCCGCGCCGAAAACACTTCAGGTCCTCACCCCGCTTTTATTTCTTATATGCTTTTGTCACGGTGTTGCTTCGCAGAAATTATTTTTCTTCACATTGAACCCGGTCCTGGCCTGCCGATACATGTATTTCCCCAACCCATTCCCCGAATCTATCGCTATCGCCGACTACATAAAAAATCACACGACCCCGGACAGCACCATCGCCGTGCTCGGTTCCGAACCGCAGATTTACTTTTATGCGCACAGGCGCTCTGCAACAAGTTATATTTACACTTACGGTTTAATGGAAAATCATAAATATGCATTGGCCATGCAGCGGGAAATGATAAAAGACATAGAACGCAACAGGCCGGAATATCTCGTATTTGTAAAAACACCCACTTCTTGGCTGATGACGAAAGAGTCAAACACGACACTATTGGACTGGTTTAAGGATTATCAGCTCAAATACAGCGTGGCCGGCATTATCGAAATCGTCTCTGTCTACAAGACAAATTACCTGTGGGATGACCAGGCGCAAAATTATAATCCTCGGCCAGACGCCAACTACGTGTTGCGCAGGGATCCCGCCTAGCCTAAGCACCCCGCTTAGGGATTTTAACCAGGCCTTCCCGAACCTGCGGATACAGAGCACTGCCGCGGTGCGGTCCAGCGAAAGAGCACGTGTTGCTGCTGAATCAAGAAGTCCCCGGAAAGGACGGTTGCCCGCGCCCACGCAAAAAACCCCCGGGTGGTTGTGCCGGGGGTTTTACCGATCGTGCCGCAGCAGCATGGGGGTGTGGCGCCTTTTTCGGAGGAGGGAAAGTCCGCCTGTCGTGCCCGGCGCTCCGCCAATCATTACCGGGCTGCCTCTGCCGTTTGCCGGCGGCGGCAGACGCCTACTCCCCGACATTCGGGGCCACCCAGATCTCCACCTCCGTCTTGAATCGCTTCTCGGTCATGTTGATGATGCAGCTTTTTTTCTCCTTGGTGAAAAACATGACGCTGCGCGGTGATTTGAAGGAGCATACCAGCTTCCAGTTGTCTTTGGGCATGCTTTTCTTAAAAAACTGCTCAAGCGTATCCGCATCAACCCTCCCTGACAGGCCGAGCACGCCCGCGGTAAACCCGGGCACATGATACACGAAGGACTTTTTCTTAACCACCCTGAGTTTGGCATGGATGGGAACATCGCCGAAATCATAATAAAGGGATCCCCCCTCCGTTTCTTCCCCGGCGACTACCGCATCTTCGGACTCGCCGCCGTTGCCTCTTAGATAAGCGCATCCCGAAGCACACACCAGCGCCACCAGCAACACGGACATTAATGTAAAAAAACTGCGGTGTAGTACGGCATTCATTGTGTCTCCTCCCTGTGGCGTAAACCGCTATCCGGCTCAGCCGCAGTATAGAAAAGACCACCCCCGCTGTCAAGCATAAGTCGGAAGAGGCGGTGAGGCCGGGGCTGCGCATGATCCTGAGCGCCGCCATTTTCAAACTTTACAGAACCGGTTATTTTTACTATTATCTGTTGGCGATGGTTCGGGGCGCGGGAGGGAGGAGCGGCACGAACCATTCACGGCTGAAGCGGCTTCCGCCACCCGGTTCAAAAACATACAGTATCAAAACGCCGATCAATGGTTTCAACCGGATTACGATGGACGATGGCATGCTTACTCCTGCTTGCGCCCGGGGGCTGTTTTACCGAACGCGCCGTTCCTGGGGTCATTGCCAACTCCATTGGAATGAAACTTATCCTGATTCCCGGCGGTAATTTTATGATGGGAAGCCCGTCCGCCGAGGAAGGCCGATTCGATTCGGAAGGGCCGGTCCATCAGGTCTACCTGGACCCTTTCTATATTGGTGAAACGGAGGTGACCGTGGGTCAATGGAAAAAGTTCATGGAGGCAACCGGTCATGCCTGGGACAAGTGGTCCCTGCTCCAGGAATATGCCCCGGGCGATGAGCATCCCGTGGTTTTCATCAACTGGCCCGATGCCGAGGCATTCTGCCGCTGGCTCTCCGCCAAGGAAGGTAAAACCTACCGGCTTCCCACCGAGGCCGAGTGGGAAAAAGCGGCCCGCGGCGGGCTCGAGGGCAAGAAATATCCCTGGGGCGATGCACCACCCGATGGAAGCCAGTGCAATTTCGCCGACCGGCAAACCGATTTTCCCTGGAGCGACAAAAACATTGATGACGGATTTGCCTATCCCGCGCCGGTCGGCAGTTTTCCACCCAACGGCTACGGGCTGTACGATATGGCGGGAAATGTCTGGGAGTGGTGCCAGGACTGGTTCGACTGGGACTATTACAAACGATCTCCTGCCGGCAACCCCACCGGAGCCTTGTCGGGCATTGATCGGTCAATACGGGGCGGATCATGGTCCAACGACGCGGATACCATGCGCTGCGCCTTTCGCGGGTCCATATTTCCGGTTGTTCCCAGTCATCCCCGCGGATTCCGCATCGCCCTGGAACCCTAGAGAGGGAGTGGCCAGGAGACAGGAGGGAAAGACCCTGTACCCTGTACCCTGTACCCTGTGCTCCAATTCTCCTTGCATTGCATATCGCACATCACCCATCGCACATCGCTAAGGGGGGTAACAAAACCTATGGCTGATCAGGAAAAACAGATCAAAATGAAGGTAAAATTTACCGACGAGGTTTTAAAGGGCGTCTATGCCAACAACATGTTCATCGCCCATACCCGTGAGGAGTTTATTCTCGATTTTGTGAACGCATTTCCGCCGCACGGTATTGTGAACGCCCGGGTGATTATCAGCCCCGGCCATCTCAAGCGGGTGGTGCGGGCTTTAACCGCAAGCCTTGAGCAGTATGAAAAAACCTTCGGCGCCATTCAGGAAGCGCCGGCACCCAAGGATCCCTCGATCATTCATTAATTCCCCTCACCTCAATCCTCTCCCCGGCGGGGAGAGGAGGATAAACCTTAAGCGCCCCTACCCTTGGGGAGAGGGTTAGGGTGAGGGGGCATCCTA
>CAYWLT010000246.1:0-4611 GCA_964459295.1 uncultured Thermodesulfobacteriota bacterium | reverse complement strand
GTGAAGAATCTCATAGAATCAATGAGTTGAAAATGGAGATTCTTCGGCTGCAGCCGCAGAATGACATTATGACACAGTCTCGGCGGGGAAAGGGTTATTAGTCGAAATTTAGTCCCCTCCACCTTTGAAAAGAGGAGGTAATATTTGGACCCCCCTACCCCTCGGGGAGAAGTTTACCCGCCTCTGGCGGCGCCGAAGGCGACCCGGGGGTTAGGGTAAGGGGTGCTAATCGTGAGAGAGAAATTCTCAGATCTCTAATCAATACGAAGACGAGGGGACTCCCATGTCACACGCAAGGCTTCTGCAGGCGGCGGAACAAACCAGCGATACCCTGTACCGGGCGCAATGCCGGCTCACCCACCTGGAAAACAGACTCAAGCGATTGATCGCCGATGATGAAGAAGGCGCGAAGGGAGACTTGGAAAATATCTTGAATACGGCGGATGCGCTTATCATCGGCAATCACAGCGCGGGCAAAAACCGTAGTGCCTCCGGCATGCGCATCAGCAAGGCGCGCCTGGATCTGCTCATCAGACAGTGCGCGGACGGCGTTTTTATCGTTGATAAGTCCGGAAGCATACAGGAGAGCAACGGCAACCTCGAATCGCTGCTGGGGTATCGCAGGACGGATTTTAAGAACATCTCGCTTAAATCGATTTTCCCCCTGGCAGACCGGCTGGAAAGCGTCACCAAGTATTTTGACGCGTTCACCAACCACATGTATCTGTTTTACGAGCGGAAAAGGTTCAACCTGTCCCCCATCGAAACCACCGTGCTGGACAAGAAAAGGCGACCGGTCCCCTTCCAGGTGCAGGCAATCTACCTGAAGAACAGCCGCGACCAGCTCACCGGCGCCATCTTTCTGCTCCGGGACATCAGCCGGCGCAAAAAGCTGGAAAGGCAGATCCAGGCGGAGAAGAAGAAGCTGGAGCAGTTCCTCGACGTGTCGAAAAAGATAGCCATCATTGAGCGATTAAAACAGGACCTGGCGGAAAACACCATTTACATTGAGAGCATCATTGAGTCTTCAACCGACGGCATTGTGGTGACCGATACCTCGGGGTTTATCAGGCGGGTCAACCGGGCATTTGCCCGCCTGCTGGGTTACGCGGCAGCCGAGCTGGTTGACAAGCACTGGGCGGAGCTGAATCCGCTCGAAGGCAAAGACTATCATACCTCCTACGGCGAGGCGGTCCGGGGCAGAAGCTACATTAAGGAGCTGCTTGAGCGCATGGGGGACCTGTTCAGCAAGGGCGAGGCCTATTTCGAGGCTTACCTGAAGCGAAATGGGGAAACCGTGGTCCCGGTGGGATGCGGCCTGTACTGGGTGCACAACAAAAAAGGGGAGCGCAGTGAAGGAATCGTCATCGTGCGGGATCTCACCGAACGCAAGGTCGCCGAAAAAAAAATAGAGCGGGCTTACTTTGAGCTGAGAGAGGCAAAGGAGTACCTTGAAAACATCATCTCCACCACCGTCGACGGGATTATCACCATCGATCCCCACGGCCTCATCAAACGGATCAACGAGTCCATTGAAGTGATGACCGGCTTTAATCAAGACGAGCTTACCGGCATGCACATTTCCGATCTGAGCCTGCATCGCTCCGACCGCGGCTACCGGCAGGCCATGAACAAAATGGTCACGCAGCTTTTTCGAGATGGACGGGTAACCGGCATCGAATCCGTCTGGAGGGGTAAAAACGGGATGCACATACCCGTTGAAGCCAACGCCGCGCTGTTCAAGGACAAAAAGGGCATTGTTGCCGGCGGCGTCGTCGGGGTGCGGGACGTGCGGGAGCGGAAAAAGCTGGAAAAAATGAAAAATGATTTCATTTCCAACATATCCCATGAACTGAGGACGCCGCTCACCTCGATCAAGGGTTCCATTGACAACCTGCTCGACGGCATTGCCGGGCATCTGAACGAGGGCCAGCGGGAATACCTGACCATCATCAACGCGGAATCAAACCGGCTGGTGCGGCTGATTGACGACCTGCTCGACCTGAACAAACTTGAAGCGCACAGCCTCAAACTCCTGCCGGTAGAAGTGGAATACATATCACTGGTGGCGCAGGCGGTGTACAGCTTACAAGAGCTGGCCTACGAAAAAGGCCTATCCCTGGCCATGGAATGGCCGGCGGCGGAAATACCCCTGGCCGCCGACCGGGATAGAATTTACCAGGTGCTGGTAAATCTGATTAACAACGCCATCAAGTTCACCGAGCGTGGGGCGATTACCGTCATTGTCGAAGATGCGCATAATGGATCCGTCACCACCCGGATCAGGGACACCGGGGTGGGCATCCCCCGGGATGAGATGGAAAAGATCTTTGACCGGTTTTACCAGATACTGCCTCCGCTGGCGGAAAAAAGCGGAGGTGCCGGCCTGGGGCTGGCCATCAGCAAAAGCTTGATTGAGATGCACGGCGGCACCATAACCGTGGAGAGCCGGGAGGGCGCGGGCAGTGAGTTCCGCTTCACCCTCCCCCTGTACAGTGCGGAATGAAGAAGCGCATACTGGCAGCTTGTGATGAAACGGCGGTGGTCAAGGAACGGCTTATCCACTGGGGGTACGAGGTGGACACCGCCTTTGACGGCGAGGAAACCATGCAAAAATTCGGAAGCTTCAAGCCCGACCTGCTGCTGCTGGACCTCAAGATGCCCAAAATGAGCGGCATGCGCGTCCAGGAGGAAAGCAAGCGCCGGCGGCTAGGTCTCTCCATCTTCATACTCTCCGTCGTGCCGTCGGAAGCGGAGATGTGCAGATGTCCGGCGCGGGGAGCCGACGACTACATATTTAAACCTTTTGATACATGGCGGGTCAGGGAATCGGTTGAAAGGATTTTATCCTTCCGCCGGGAGCGCACGGACCATGAACAGCCATAATTTAAAAATCGCCGTAGCGGACGATGATCCGAGCATCGTCAAAATACTCAAGGACCGGATGTCGGCGAAGGGATTCCAGGTGCTGACCGCCGTGGACGGGGCGGAATGCCTGGACCTGATGCAAAGGGAGCACCCTTCTCTGGTCATCCTCGATCTGCAAATGCCCAAAATGAGCGGCTTGGAGCTGCTGCAGGAGATTGCCAGACTCAACCTGGATGTCACCACCATTATTCTCACCGCCTATGGAACCGTCGAGGCCGCGGTGGAGGCAATGAAATACGGCGCTTACGACTTCGTCCAGAAACCGGTCGACTTTTCCCACCTGGAGATCGTGATTACCAAGGCGGTGGAACGCATCCACCTCAGACATAAGAGCCGGAACCTGGAATCCAAACTCAAGGAAAGTGAAGACGAGATCAAACATTTGCGGCGGGAAATCGGCCGGGAGTACGATTTCAGCAACATTATCGGCAGCAACAAGGAGCTGCAGCACGTGGTGCACATGATAAAAAAAGTGGTGGACCAAAAATCAAACATCTTCATTCAGGGGGAAAGCGGGACCGGCAAGGAGCTGCTGGCGCGGGCCATTCACTACAACAGCTCGCGGCGTGATAAAAATTTCGTGGCGGTCAATTGCGGGGCCATACCACGCGAGCTGCTGGAAAGCGAATTCTTCGGCCACGTGAAGGGCTCTTTTACCAATGCCCACCGGACCAGAAAGGGCTACTTCGAGGAGGCCCACGAGGGAACGCTTTTCCTCGATGAGATCGGTGAGCTGGATCTGGATCTGCAGGTAAAGCTGCTCAGGGCGCTGGAGCGGGATGAAATCATGCGGGTGGGTGATCCCCAGCCGGTCAAAATTGATGTCCGCCTCATAACCGCCACCAATAAAAATCTCCGGGAGCAGGTCAACAAGGTCAACTTTCGCAAGGATCTCTTTTACCGCCTCTACGTCATTCCCCTAACCCTGCCGCCCCTGCGGGAGCGGAAGGAAGACATCCCGCTGCTCATCGACCACTTCCTGAAAAAAATAGCCGGAAAATCCGGAAAGGAGCCGCACACGATCTCCGACGAGGCCATGGCTCTGTTTATGAACTATTCCTATCCGGGTAACATCCGGGAGCTGGAAAACCTGATCGAGCGGTCCATTCTCCTCTCGGATCGTCCCCTGATTGTCCCCAAGGACCTGCCCATGGAGCTTCGGGCCCATCAGCCATCAGCCGATGAAAGCGGGCATGCCGCCGACGGGGGGATCGCCCTGAAGATGGTTTCAAAGGAAGCCAGGCTCGCCGCCGAAAAGCAGATGATTGCCAACACCCTCAAGGCCTGCAACTACAACTGCTCCAAGGCGGCGCGGATTTTGCGCATCAGCCGATCCAATTTGTACAACAAGCTCAAGCGCTGCGCCATCCCCCTGGAAAGGGACTGAAGCGAAGGCTCTCCTCCTGCAGGCTGTTGAAAAGACTTAAAGGGGGAGGGGCTTTTGACGCCACAACAATGTGTCCATACACTTACGGCACGACCCGGTGCCTTTGACTTGAACGGAAAGCAGGCAGCTTTGCAGGGGCTTCGATACGGGCTGTTGCCATGCGGGTCTGTACGGACCAAGTAAATCATCCTGCAGCCCCGCTGGGGGGCATCAAAAAACTAAAAATATCTCCTCCCCCTTGAGAGACTGTGTCATAATGTCATTCTGAGGCTGCGGCCGAAGAATCTCCATTTTCA
>CAYWLT010000245.1:0-4627 GCA_964459295.1 uncultured Thermodesulfobacteriota bacterium | reverse complement strand
ACCCGCGACCCTCAGCTTGGAAGGCTGACGCTCTAGCCAACTGAGCTACTCCCGCCCAATATCTTGAACACAGGGTTATGGTGGAGAGGGGAGGATTCGAACCTCCGAAGGTTGCACCAACAGATTTACAGTCTGCCCCCTTTGGCCACTCGGGAACCTCTCCCCGCAGCTTAACCATGGAGCTGGCGATGGGATTTGAACCCGCAACCTGCTGATTACAAATCAGCTGCTCTGCCATTGAGCTACGCCAGCATAACCGCATGATTATATTTATATAAGCAAAAAAATCAACAACTTTTTTAATAATTTTTTTACCTGGCTGTATCCATGGACTCTAATTAGCTGTATTCATTGTCGTTTCAAATGGAGGGCCGTCCGCCGGACGCCAATTGTCTTGATGCCGGTATCTTTTTTTCGATCCCTTGCAAAGGACAGGTTCCGCAACAGGGGACCGGCCGGCAAAAATGTTTGCCCACATGGACCAATAGAGCATGATATTCATTGAACAGCCGGACATCGCTTTTCAGATTCGCCATGAAAAGATTCTGTATTTCCTCGTACCCGGCCTTTTCCGAAATGAGCCGGTGCCGGAGAAGGATTCTTTTGGTGTACGCGTCAACCACAAAAACCGGCTTCGCCCCGGCATAGAGCAATATGCTGTCCACCGTTTCCGGTCCCAGTCCGTTGATCCGGAGCAGTTTCTCCCGCAGGATCGCGGTTTCTTCGGCAAACATCCGCGCCAGGTCTCCCTGATAATGCCTGAACAGAAACCGGAGAAAAGCCCTGATCCTTTTTGCCTTAAGGTTAAAAAAGCCGGAAGACCGGATGGCCCCGGCCAGGGTTTTCTCCCTGATGGCATACAGCCGGCGGGGATGGAGCAGATTCTTCTCTTTCAGTACCCTGATGGCCTTTTCAACATTGGTCCAGGCGGTGTTCTGGGTTAATATTGCCCCGATGATCACTTCAAAAGGTGAATCAGCCGGCCACCAGTGCAACGGACCTATGGACCGGGACAGCCTCTCATACAGGATATGCAGTATTTCCCGCTGCTTGTGTGAGCGCATTTCAAAGAACAGCCTGAAGGCAGCAATCAGATGGTCCGCCCCATGACACTGCCCGGCGAAGGTATCAGCTTGATTTATCGAATCATTAATGCTATGAAGGTATCTAATTAACGGTTGTGCTGTATGATAGGATTGTTGCTCTGAAGACCGTCTTGCAAGTATTCCACGGTGAATGCCTCCGGTCGCACAGACAGGTGTGCATGCGGGATAACCGGCGCATCAGGGACTGTTACTCATGGTAGTGTGGTGGGCGATACTGGATTCGAACCAGTGACTTCTACCGTGTGAAGGTAGCACTCTCCCGCTGAGTTAATCGCCCGCGTCTTTTCTCTATATAGGAATCCGAAAAAAATTTCAATAAGAATTTTAAGCTAGGAGGGATAAACTCATGCAGCAAAAAATCGGTTTCATCGGCGGCGGAAACATGGGAGAAGCATTAATAAAGGGCATTCTGAAATCCGGGGTGTGTTCCCGCCAGGCGGTTTGCGTGTCTGATATAAGGAGCGAACGGCTCAAAGCGCTGCAGAAAAGCTATGACATAAAAATCGGCAAGGACAACCCGGCCACCGCCGCGCACGCAGATGTGATAATTTTGTGCGTCAAACCCCAGAACCTGGAGGTGATGCTTAACGGGCTGGCGCCGGCCATCAGCGGCAGGCACCTGATCATATCTGTCGCCGCCGGCGTCCCCACCGATTTCATTGCCCGGCATTTCAAAAGCAGCATACCCATAATCAGGGCCATGCCCAATACCCCGGCACTGATCCAGGAAGGGGCGTCGGCGCTCTGCCGGGGCAGAAACGCCGCTGACAGCCACCTCAAGATTGCCCAGAATATTTTCAGCGCGGTGGGCAAGGTGGTCGTCGTCGATGAATCGCTCATGGATGCGGTTACCGGCTTAAGCGGCAGCGGACCCGCCTATGCATTCCTCTTCATCGAAGCGCTGGCGGACGCGGGGGTGAAAATGGGGCTCACCCGCGAGGTGGCCCTGCTTCTTGCCGCCCAGACCTGCCTGGGATCGGCAAAAATGATCGCGGAGACCGGTGAACATCCCGCCCGGTTGCGGGACATGGTTACCTCCCCCGGGGGCACCACCATCAGCGGTCTGCATAAGCTGGAAGCGGGCCGCCTCCGATCAGCCGTGATGGACGCGGTAGAGGCGGCAACCAAACGGTCGCAGGAACTGGGCGCGGCCCGTCGATAAACAAAGTGCCATGGCAATAACGCAATTGCGCACTACGCCATATTATTTGTAGGTGGCGCATGGGGGAGGGGGTTTTTAACGCCACAACAAAATTATTCGGAACCTTGTAGAACGGCAGTGACTTTCTAACTTGGTCCGACAGACCCGCATGGCAACAACCTGTATCGAAGTCTCATGAAGCTGCCTGCCCTCCGTTTAAGTCGTAAGGCACCGGGTCGTGACGTAAGCTGCTCAAAAGATTGTTGTGACGTTAAAAACCCCCTCCCCCATGCGCCACTGGCCTCTCTTACACCACGGGAACTCATGACACAGGGGTTCTGAGCCACATCTGAACCTGTGGAACGGCAGCAAGTTTCTGTCAGGCGGTTGAAAACAACCGGCTACATTTATCATTCCCGTCAAAACAGAAATGCCAAAACATGGATTCTCCGATCAAGTCGGGGAATGGCACAAAACTGACACCTGCAATGATACCTCGTTGAAACACGACCAATTAACCCTCGGACAACCTGCGCCGCTGACACAACCGCCCAACTGGCCGGCGATCATCTCCTGGTCATTCTACGATTTTGCCAACACCATCTTTTCCATGAACATCATCTCGCTCTATTTCCCCCTCTGGGTGACGGTGGACAAGGGAGGCCGGGATATTGTATACAGCCTCTCCCTTGCGCTCTCCTCGGTGATGGTCGCCGTATCCATGCCCGTAATCGGCTCCCGGTGCGACCGGTTGGGAAAAAGAATGCCCCTGCTGATCTCCCTGACTCTGCTCTCCGTCATCTCCACCGGGCTCATCGGCGCTTTCAATCAGCTTGTGCCGGGACTTCTTTTCTTTGCGCTGGCCAACTATGGATTCCACGCGGCGCTGGTTCCTTATGACGCGCTGCTTCCTTCCGTCAGCCGGGGTTACTCGGTCGGCAAGGTCGCGGGCATCGGCGTGGCCCTGGGGTACGTAGGCGCCATTGCCGGCATACTGATGGTAAAGCCCTTCGTCAGCGAAACCGGGGGGCGCGCGTCCGCGTTTATCCCCACCGCCATCCTCTTTCTGCTCTTTTCCCTCCCCTGTTTTTTCCTGGTCAGGGATGAAAAAAAACAGACGTCCGGAGTCGCGTGGCGATCATTGAAGGAAGAGGCGCTTCAGATTAAGGAAACCATTGCGCGGAGCAGGGAATACCCCGGTCTTCTCGCCTTTCTCGTCGCCAATTTTCTGTATTGTGACGCAGTGAACACGGTCATTGCCTTCATGTCGGTCTATGCCCATGAGGTGGGCGGCTTCAGCGATGCCATGATACGAATACTGCTCATTGTCTCCACCCTCTTTGCCGTAGCCGGTTCGTTCGCCTTCGGCTGGATTACCGAGCGCCGGGGGGCCAAGCCAACGCTGCGCATGGTGCTGTATCTGTGGATCGCCGGCCTGCTGGTGGGAAGCGCGACTTTTTCGCCGTTAATGTTCTGGACCATAGGCCCGCTGGTGGGAATCGCCCTGGGCGGAACCTGGGTCGCGGCGCGCGCCCTGGTGCTCGATCTTTCGCCGCCGGAAAAGGTCGGCGAGATCTACGGTCTTTATAATATGGGGGGCAAATTCGGGTTTATCCTGGGGCCGCTGGCGTGGGGAGCGCTGGTGTATCTCTTTGACGGCTTCGGCGCGTTTAAATACCGCATTGCCCTGTTCTCGCTGCTTTTTTTCATCCTGGGCGGCCTCCTGCTTTTGCGCAGGGTGCCTGCAGGGAAGCGGCAATCCACAGACATTTGAAAGCTCTTTTTACCAGATAATTTTCCACAGTTCTTTTCTTATTATTGTCACCCTGAACAGAGTGAAGGGTCTCATATACAGAGCGGTAGGGGCGTATTGTAATACGTCCCCAACCTTTAGTTGCAATCTGTAGCCGCAAGCTGCAGCTTGCGTTTTCTTTTTGCCTATCTCCTTGCTGTTAACGCAGGCTAAAGCCTGCGACTACTCCGGTATGTTGAGGCGGAAAATAACAGTTGCGAACGCGGCGGGTGTGTGATATTTACAAATTCTTAGATGCGATTACAACAGTTGCGGTGGGTGTAGCTCAATTGGTTAGAGCACTGGGTTGTGGCCCCAGAGGCTGAGGGTTCGAGCCCCTTCACTCACCCCACGCGCCCGTAGCTCAGCTGGATAGAGCGTCGGACTTCGAATCCGCAGGTCGGGCGTTCGAATCGCCCCGGGCGTACCAGGGACATATCAATGGGTGGCCGGCAGCATTGCCCGCCGCCTATTTTTTTTCGTGCGGCACAAATAATTTGAAATGTCGCATTCACACTTCTTAAACAACCTGAAATATCTGTGCCTGCTCATCTTTGCCGTAAGCATTAAACTGAGAACGATCGGAAT
>CAYWLT010000244.1:0-4636 GCA_964459295.1 uncultured Thermodesulfobacteriota bacterium | reverse complement strand
TTCCAGGTACATGTCGGCGGGAAAGGACAGGCTTTCGCTATTTTCCAGGACTGCGGCGAAGCTTACGCCGGAGTCAAACCACACATCAAGGATGTCGTGTTCCTTGTCGAAGTCCCTGGACGAGCAGTTGGGGCAGACGGTGCCGGAGGGCAGAAGGCCGGGCGCGTCTTGGGCGAACCAGATGTCCGCGCCTTCCTTTTCAAAACGGTCGGCCACGCCGTTGATAATCTCCTGGCTCATGAGCGTGCGGCCGCACTGCCGGCAGTAAAACACCGGGATGGGCACGCCCCAGGAGCGCTGGCGGGAGATGCACCAGTCGGGGCGGTGTTCCATCATCAGGTAGATGCGCTCCCGGCCCCAGGGGGGTATCCACTGCACGTTCATGATCGCCTGCAACGCCCGCTCCCGCAGCCGGCTTTCCTCAAGTGAGATGAACCATTGTTCGGTGGCCCGGAAGATGATGGGGTTCTTGCAGCGCCAGCAGTGGGGGTAGGAGTGGGTGAACTTCTCCTGTTTAAGCAGCGCGTTGACCGAGGCGAGCTTTTCGATGACCGCCTTGTCGGCGGAGAAGACAAACTGCCCGGCGAAGAACTCCACGTCCGCGATGAACTTGCCGTCATCGTCCACCGGCGCGTAGATGTCAAGGTTGTACTTGAGCCCGATCTCGTAGTCTTCCTGCCCGTGTCCCGGGGCGGTATGCACGCAGCCGGTGCCGGCCTCCAGGGTGACATGGGCTCCGGTGATCAATATCGAATCGCGTTCAATGAAGGGATGGCGGCAGACCAGGCCTTCGAGTTGAGCGCCGGGAAAGGTGTCGAGGATCCGATAGCGGTCGATGTCCAGCGCCGCGAGCGTTTTCGGCAGCAGGCCTTCGGCAATGATGTATACTTCATTGCCCGCCTCCACCGCGGCATAAGTAAACTCGGGATGGAGGCTGATGGCCAGATTCGCCGGAATGGTCCAGGGGGTGGTGGTCCAGATGACCACGAAGACCTTTTTTCCCTTGAGCGCCGGCGACTTCTCCGCAACATCGGAGATGAGGGGGAACTTGACGTAGATGGAGGGTGAAGAGGAGTCCTGGTATTCCACCTCGGCCTCGGCCAGGGCGGTTTTGCAGGAGGCGCACCACTGGATGGGTTTTTTGCGCTTGTACACGCTGCCGGCGGCGACAAATTTGCCGAATTCCCTGATGATGGTCGCGGTGTATCCGTTGTCCATGGTGAGGTAGGGACGGTCCCATTCCCCGAACACGCCGAGGCGCTTGAATTCACCGCGTTGAATGTCGATGAATTTTTTTGCGTAGGTGCGGCAGAGCTGCCGCTTATCCAGGATGGACACCGACTGCCGGCGCGCGCCGAGTTCCTTGTCCACCTGGTGTTCGATGGGGAGTCCGTGACAATCCCATCCCGGCCGGTAGGTGCAGGAGAAGCCGGCCATGGTCCTGGACTTGATGATGAAGTCTTTCAGGATCTTGTTCAGCGCGGTGCCGAGGTGGATGTGGCCGTTGGCGTAGGGAGGGCCGTCATGGAGCACAAATTTCTCGCGTCCCCGGGCGGCGTCCTGGATTTTGGCGTACAGGTTCTGCTTCTCCCACGCCGCAAGGATCTCGGGTTCCCGCTGGGCGAGGTTGGCCTTCATGGGAAAATCAGTGCGCGGCAAATTGAGCGTATCTTTGTAGTTCATGATTGCGTGTCTTTGTTTAAAAAATGAATTTAGAATGCCCCCTCACCCTGGCCCTCTCCCCGAAGGGTAGAGGGAATGAACGGTCATGCTCTGATTGGAGCGGGTGAGGGGTAATAAACTATTCAGAAAAAATTAAATACTTTACACTATGGCTAAGAAGCTTTAACATGATTTAGAATTTCAATGTAACTAGCATATATTTTCCCGTTGTCAAGCGGAAAACCGGATGTCCGGCGGCGTCGGTTTTCATCGATCCACCTCCGCGCGATAATAGAAGTTGACTATACCATCGATGAGAGTGTAATATGCGGGGCGTGGGTTCAGGGGTTGCCGGAGGGTTGCGGAGACGCCGGCGCGTGCCGGTGTCTCCCCGGCATGGAGCGGCATTCAACAACATGATGTAACGCAATTTCATGTGCCAAGGAGTCTGCTATGAATAATGCAAAGATGGCGGCGGCGGTGCTGGCGGTTTCATATATTCTTGTGCACTGTCCGGTGCAGGCTGAAACCAAAATCTTCGAGGAGCGCTCGCCGATGGCGCAGTGCTGCCTGGCGGCGACGTCGGCGATCGTAAGCGTGCCCTATTTTGCATCGAAACTGGCTTACGCCCTGGCCGGAAGCCTGGTGGCAGGGTGGATTAATATCGGCAGCCTGGGGTTTGCGCAGGATTACGGGACGACCATCGGCACACAGGCGGTGAACGGAGACTGGATTATCCCTCCCGAGGTTCTGGCAGGAGAGCGGAGCCTGGAATTTGTCGGGCGGGATGAACCGGTCGTCGGTCCGACCCTGAGCATGAACTTGCAGCAATAGCATCTTCTCCCCGCGGCCGCTTGCCCGGAGCCGAGGTAGGGGCGTATTGCACTACGACCCTCAATGCCATAATTGCAAGTGGTAGCCGCACGCTTTAAGCGTGCGTTTCCTTTTTTACACTGCCTGTTAAGGCCGATGCAACGTCCTCCTTTTGTCATTGGCGCAGGCTTAAGCCTGCGGCTACATTGCATATACGATCAATCCGTTGACTTTACCGGACCGGGGCCTTCCCCTTCAAGAATGAAATCGTCGTACCCCTTCTCCTCCTCAAGCGTCAGCTCGCTTGCCTGCGCCGCCGCGTGGTAGGAACCTTCAGCAAGTCTCATCTCTCCCAGCGGCATGACCACGATAGCCGCGCCGCCCTCCACCGGGCATTTGTTCTCGCAGAAGCCGCAGCCGTTGCACTTGTTCTCCAGCACGAACGGCCTGCGAACACCATCCACCATTTTAAATACAATGGCATTGTAAGGACACTGCTCATCGCAGATGAGGCAGGCCTTGTCCTGCTCCCAGACCAGGCACTTCTCCTTGAGAATGACCGCGGTGCCCATTTTGGCGTATTTTTTTTCCTCCAGGTCGAGGTTGCGGATGGCCTGAGTCGGACAGACTTGTCCGCAGAGATTACAAGTCTGCTCGCAGGCTGCATACCGGAGCAGCGCCTTTGGCGTAAAAAGCCCCCCGACGCCACAATCGAAGAGACTGGGCTGCAGGGTGTTGGTGATGCATGCCTTCATGCAGGCGCCGCAGCGGATGCAGGCGGTGAGGAAGTCTTTCTCGGGAATGGCGCCGGGCGGTCGGATGAGCGTATCGGGGCGGGCCTTCCTGAGCGGATCGGCAGTGAACAGATAGCCGGCAGCCAGTCCGCCTGAACAGGCCAGGAGGAATTCCCGGCGGCGCATGTCAACTGAGAGCGTGGCGTCTTCACGGAAGGGCGAATAGACGGCCTTGAAGGATATGGCTTCAGCGGGGCATATGACCCTGCAGGTCCGGCACTGCAGGCACTCGGCCGCCTTTACCGTCCGCGGGTCATCAGTGATGGCGCCCATGGGGCACGCCGCCTGGCACTTGGCGCAGTAGCTGCAGCGGCTGTTGACCACCCGCTTGAAGATGCCGAAGCGTGACAACAATCCCAGCAGGGCGCCGAGCGGGCACAGGTATCGGCACCAGAAGCGGGGAGTGATGAGGTTGAGCATGACGATTCCGGTGAAGATGACGGCGGTCAGGAGAGCGGTGGAAAAGAGCGGCTGGTCAAAATTGAGATAGGCAAGGCTGATCCACCCCAGCCCCCGTGCCGCCGGACGCAGAACATCCAGGGAGAGATTGGCAAAAAGCACCGTCAACGGATAGAGCAGGACGGCGCAGGTCCGGGTAAGGATGCTGATGGGATCAAACAGGTGCAGCAGGTTGGCGCCGGCCAGCGCGGCGGCAATCAGACCGCTGAGGATGTATAGCTTCAGGCTTCGCAATCTCTCGACAAACCGCACCCGTGCGCGGGAAAACAGGCCCATGGAGAGGTCCAGCATCGTGCCCAGCGGGCAGAGGTAGCCGCAAAAAAATCTGCCGAAGACCAGGGTGAGCAGCAGCAGGACCGCCGGCAGCAGCAGGTGCGGCGCCAGGTCTCGTGAAGCGATGGAGGTGACGACCGCAACCAGGGGGTCAGCTCTCAGAAAAAGATCAACCGGGATGAATGAGTCAAGGGGATAGCGCGCGGAAAAAAAGAGGTACAAAAAGAAGCCGAGAAAGAGGAGCTGTATGATCCTTCTCACGCCTGCACCCTGGCAATCCGAAGTTCATCCAGGCGGGCGGTTCCCAGCCCCATCTGCTCGCCGGCCAGGATGTGCTTTATGTGCTTCGCTTCAAACTGCTTGTTATA
Source organism: uncultured Thermodesulfobacteriota bacterium (assembly GCA_964459295.1). GTDB lineage: Bacteria > Desulfobacterota > WTBG01 > WTBG01 > WTBG01 > CAZWCD01. The sequence continues at coordinate 267 of CAYWLT010000244.1, read as the reverse complement.
CCAGGGGGCAAGCTGCGCCCCGCAGGCGTCGACCGCCACCGGGTCCGTCCCCGCGACGATGGTGTTGAGCGGCTTGATTGTGCCCGGGCCCGAGGGGCCGCCGGTGAGCAGGGCTCGAGACGCGTCGAGAATGATCAGGTGCGGTTTTATGACGGTGCACAGGTCGGCTATGGCCTGATGCAATTCAACCCGAGGTTGGAAATATCCCGGATCCCGGTTCACCCCCTTAAGTCCCTTCTTGCCGAGGTTGCCCCCGTGGCGCTGTGT
>CAYWLT010000243.1:0-4656 GCA_964459295.1 uncultured Thermodesulfobacteriota bacterium | reverse complement strand
CAGTTAATTGTGCGAGAACGGCCTTGACTTCCCCGCGTGTCATAACTACAGGAAGACGCAAGGGCTTGCGGGCGCGGATAACCTCGCCCAGGTTTCCAACCTCATGGTTGAGAACATGGCGCTATAGAAACAGCAGGGCTGAAAGCGTTTCCCGGACCAAACTGATTAATTCCGCTTTGCCGCATGATCGGCACCATTCCGCCCTTCCACCTTCGGGCTGTGGCGACAATAGATGCAACTGAATGAAAACAATACGCATCGTGCAGCCGTTTTGCCTTCAAGAAGCATAATACTGATATGGTTCTTGCGAGTCAATAACATATTCTATCCCCACAATATTGGGCGGGCCGCGTCAATGCGGCAAATCAACATTAGCCCGCGCTAAAGTGGCTGCGCCCAGCCGGGCGCACAAAAAAGAGGGCCTTCCCCTTATGAGGAAAAGGCCCTCTTGGTGATCCGGCGAAACCCTGCGCATACCGCAGGGTTTCATTGCGTTATTCCCGGGCGATGGTGCCTTCCCAGGTGCTGACCTTCTTCGCTTTGACCGTCCCTTTCAGCCAGCGGTAGGTGACCGCCTTGGACTCGGTGTAAAACTGCACGCCGTCCCTGCCCATGCAATGCAGGTCGCCAAAAAATGAATTCTTGTGGCCGCAGAAGGGGAAATAGGATACCGGAACCGGTATGCCCACATTCACCCCCACCATGCCGCCATCGGTTCTGAAGGCAAACTCGCGCGCGTAATGTCCGCTTTCGGTAAAGATGGCCGAACCGTTTGCAAACTGGTTCCGGTTCATCAGGTTGATGCCCTCTTCAAAATCCTTCACCCGCTTGATAAAGGTAACCGGGCCGAACACCTCCTGCTGCCCGCAGCTCATCTCTTCGGTGACATGGTCAAAAATGGTCGGCCCGAGGAAAAAACCCTTCTCAAACCCCGGAACCACTATGTTCCTTCCGTCGAGAACCAGCTTTGCGCCTTCCTTCACGCCGGTATCAATCCAGTCGGTGACAAATTTTTTGTGCTCCGCGGACACCACCGGCCCAAGGCGGGTTTCCGGATCATAGGCGCATCCGACCTTCAGCGTTTCCGCGTAGTGCTTAAAGTAGGAAAGGAATTCATCGGCCACACAATTTTCTATGACCAGCACCGGCAGGGCCATGCAGCGCATCCCGGCGCAACCGAAGGTGGAGTTGGTGATTCTCTGGGCGGCAATGTCAAGCTCCGCATCCCGCAGGATCAGGGCGTGATTCTTCGCCTCGGTCAGGCACTGCACCCGCTTCCCGTTCAGCGCGGCGGTTGAGTAAATGTGCTTTCCCACCGCGGTCGAGCCGACGAAGGAGATGCCCCGGATATCCGGATGCCCAAGCAGAAGGTCTGCCTCGTTTCTGCTGCAGGTCACCAGGTTCACCACCCCTTTGGGGAGACCCGCCTCAATGGCAAGTTCCAGTATGCGCATTGACGTGATCGGGGTAAGGCTCGCCGACTTTAAGACAAAGGTGTTGCCGCAGCTGATGCAGAAGGGAATCATCCAGCCCCAGGGTATCATCGCGGGGAAATTAAAGGGAACGATGCCGGCAAAAACCCCCAGGGGCTCACGGAACATGACCGTATCGTGGCCGCGGGAAACGTTCATCAGGGAATCCCCCTGCATGAGATACGGAGTAGCGCAGGCGCATTCCATCACCTCGACGGCCTTGATGACATCACCGCGGGCCTCGTCAAGGTTCTTGCCCAGCTCCTTTGAAACGCTCAGGGTAAGCGCATCAAGGTGCTCGTCCATCAGCGCCTTTAACCTGAACATGACCGCGATGCGCTGCTGAACCGGGGTGCTTCTCCATTGCGGGTAAGCCTCTTTGGCCGCCTTGACCGCTTCTAAAACCTCCTCGCGGGTGCAGCAGGGTGCTTCAGCGATCATCTCACCGGTGCTCGAGTCGGTCACCGGCATGTATTTCGTCGTTTTGGATTCCTTCCACTCGTTATTTACGCAATAGTTCAATTTCCGGAAACTTGATTTTACCACGGACAGATACCGCTTTTTTGCCTTATCCATAACGATCGTTTCCGGATGCAACTCGTTGCCGGCCTTTTCTACGCTCATAACACTCTCCTCTCGAATTGATTTTCCCCGTCCCACCCATCTACCATTCAAGATGCGTGCCATTCAGCCCACACTTAACAACACATTGTTTTATCAAGTGTTTTTTGTTACAGGTTGCAGCCACTGTTTCATGTTTACGGGATTGTGTGCTACTATTCAATCTTTTACAAAGACTCCATAAGTTATAATCAATTGATTTAAAAAGGTTTATCGTAAGGTGTTCCACTTAAGAAACGTTCCACATAAGTAACATTGGGCTTGTATTCCGGAAGAACGTGTGCTATGTATGTAATTATTTATGGGATCATCTAAAAACTCATGCAATGCACAACTTCTGTCATTCCCGTGAACGCGGGAATCCAGAAAAATCAAATGCTGGATTCCCTGATCAAGTCGGAGAATGACAAGAAAATTGATAATTAGAGATTCCCTTATAAAGGAGATTACGATCTCCCGTCTCGCACAAACCTCCGGGCCTTCGTTCTCCACTTAATTAAATCCTGTTCATAGACCACACTGCTCTAGCAACGGACTTGGCGCCATGTATACCGATTATCAGAGAGAGTTTAACCGGCTCCGCACCTGGAAAAACGAAAAGTCATCGCATCTGGATGAATTAAAAGGCCTGATCAAGCGGGTAATGGAATTATATCCCGGCGGCACTCCGATCGGCAATTCCGCTCACATGCCATCCTTTTTACAGCAGCTTACAGAAAACGGTGCTGAGGAACTAACCGCTGTGATCGAGCACCCGGAAATCTGGTGCATCGTCTGTGATACCAATGACATCATGCTTGGCGCTTCCCAGAATCTGTTGAATTCACTCCGATACGCCCCGGAGGAGCTTATCGGCGCGTATAAGGGCAAGCTCTGGATTGAACGGCCCAAAAAAGCTGAAGATGATCGTAGTAACCGGGCGGCCTATCTCATTTACCAGGTCAAGCAAAAATATTACCACGGAATACACAAGGATGCTTACATCACCAGCGACGGCGAGGTCATCTCCATACTGCAGCACCGCCTCAACCTGATAAGCGGATCCGGTGAAACCATCGGATTTCTTTACCTTATACTTGATATCCAGCCGCTCATCGACTGTGCTTACGCCCTGAAGGAGGTCATGAACCAAATAAAACAGGGTCTGCTGCAACACAGCATCGTCGAACTCACACCGGACATGCGTCGCGATCTGGTGGACGACCTGCTGCACACGGAGGTAAACATCAACAATGTCATGGGCAATGCCATTGATGCCATCATGGTAACCAGCCCGGCCGGTCTCATTCTGGCCTCAAATGAGTCATTCAAAAAGTTGGTCGGCTACACTGAAAAAGAGCTTTTTAATCAACCGGTAACCATTGTTTCCCCGGATATCGGAACCTATCCTCTTTCCATAGGTGGATCGGTTGCCATCGACGAGCAGTACTTTGTTACCATGGCGGAAGTGATTGACAATCTTTTCAGGACCGGAAAGGTATACCGCTTCAGGCAGTACTTCTATAACAAAAGCGGTTTCTTGATTCCCACTGAAGTCAATATTTCACTGCTCCGGGACAGCAACGGCGAGATCACCGGTTTCGTGCGCAACATTCATGACATGTCGGAAAAAACCCGCCTTGAGCAGGAGCTCATGGAAAAGGAAGAAAAAATAACCCTGCTCAGAAGAGAGCTTACCGGACAGTATGGCCCTGACACCATCGTCGGCAAAAGCCTTGCGATGCAGCACATCTTCAGGCTCATCAGCAAGGTCGCCGACAATGACTGCACCGTGCTGATTCAGGGTGAGAGCGGCACCGGAAAGGAGCTCATCGCCCACGCCCTTTATCACCAGAGCTACCGTAACCGGGGGCCCTTTGTGGTGCTGAACTGCGGGGCAATCCCTCGCGACCTGCTTGAGAGTGAGCTGTTCGGGCACGTGAAGGGGGCATTTACCGGCGCTTCCCGCGACAAAAAAGGGCTTTTTGAGGAAGCGCACTGCGGGGTCATTTTTCTCGACGAAATCGGCGAACTCCCCCTCGACATGCAGGTAAAGCTGCTCCGGGCCATTCAGGAGCGGGAAATCAGGCGGCTGGGCGACAACCGGTCAATGAAAATAGATGTCCGGATCATTACCGCCACCCACAAGGATCTTCTCGAAGAAACCCGAAAAAAGCGCTTTCGCGAAGATCTGTACTATCGCATCAATGTCGTGACCATCAACATACCCCCGCTGCGCGAAAGGGTTGAGGACATACCGCCGCTGATCAATTTCTTTTTAAACAAATGCAATGCCGGTTCCGAAAACATATCGCTCTCGCGCGAGGCCATGAAAATACTCCTCGGCCACTCATATCCGGTCAATGTCCGGGAGCTGGAAAACATCATCGAAAGGGCCTGCATCCTCTGTGAAGACCATATTATCCGGCCAACCGACCTTCCGCCCGAGGTTATCGCCCCCCTGCCCCGCCAACCCAAAATAACGTCTCTTATCGAGGCCGCAGGACTCAGGCAAACCGTCTGCCGCACCAGCGAAACCGCGGAACGGGACATGATTGCCCGGGCGCTGCAGCAGGCGGGCGAC
>CAYWLT010000242.1:0-4679 GCA_964459295.1 uncultured Thermodesulfobacteriota bacterium | reverse complement strand
CTGAGTGTAACACGCGCAAGGGGCAGTTGACGGGCCAGCAGTTCCGGCAGGTGCATAGGTAACTCGCAGGAGACGGGCTATAGCGGAATGCGCTGAGTCAGACAGAAACCACGGGCGGTGTCATGCAATAAATTATTTGCCTTGTTTGCAAATGATGCTATAGTGTAGCCCATACCCGGCCCAAAATCATTAAAAAAATGAGGGCGGGCATCGGCTGGGCCGAACATCCGCCCGAAACGGCTGGAAAACCGTGAAACACCTTTGTTGAGACAATCCGACCCGCCGATTGACCGGCGGTGCGTATCATCGGCCCATTGCAAATTATATTTCCGAAGCACATGAGATTTCCCTTTCAGCGCCTTCTGATTATGCTCGTCGCCCTTGCGGTGGGGCTGTTGCTGCGATTTCTGGCTGCATCCAAAGAAACGCCGCACCACCTTGCCGGTGCGGCGGCAGGGCCCTCCTCCGACGAGTCAAAGGCGCTGCAGGAAGCCTCGAGCCTTCTCGCCGAAGCCGGCGTGTTTCCGCCCGGAGAGGAGGACGGGCAATCCATCAGGAGAATCATCATCCCCCTGGAGGCGGGGGACACGCTGCATGCCCTGCTGGCGGCGCATGGGGTGCCGCCGCAGGAGATCAGCGACATCATCGCTTCCGGTAAAAAGATATACAACCTTACCCGGCTCCGCGCCGGCAAATCCCTCACCCTCACCCTTGATCAGCGGATCAAAAGCGTCGAGCGCCTGGAATACGGCTATGACGATGCGCACCGGCTGATTGTGAGCAGGACCGGCGGCGGCTACCGCGCCGCCCGGGAAAAGATAGATTGCCAGGTCACGCTGCGATCGGTCAGCGGCGTCATCACCAGCAATTTGTTCGATGACGCGGTACGCGCCGGCTGTCCCCCGCAGCTGGTGGTGCAATTCGCCGACCTCTTTGCCTGGGATGTGGACTTCTTCACCAGCGTGAGGGCGCAAGACGAGTTCAAGCTTCTCTTCGAGGAAAGTATCCGGGACGGCGCAACCAAAAAATATGGGAAGATCCTGGCGGCGGAGTTTATCAACCAGGGGAAAAGATACCGCGCCTTCAAATTCGGCGGCGGGGAGGAGTATACCGGATACTATGACGACCAAGGGCAGTCGGTGGCCCGCGAGTTTCTCAAAACCCCGCTGCGCTACAGCCGCATCAGTTCAGGGTTCACCATGCGGCGCTATCATCCCATCCTGAGGATTTACCGCCCTCATCTGGGCGTTGACTACGCCGCGCCCACCGGCACGCCGGTCGAGGCGACCGCCGGCGGCAAAATCGTGTTCATGGGATGGAAAGGCGGGTACGGCAAATGCGTCAAGATCCGTCACAACAACAACTACACCTCTTTTTACGGTCATCTCTCGCGCTTCGGCGCGGGGCTCAAGCAGGGCATGAAGGTGCGGCAGGGGCAGGTCATCGGGTTCGTGGGATCGACCGGTCTGGCAACCGGCCCCCATCTTGACTACCGGCTGCAGAAAGGCGAGGAGTTTGTCAACCCGCTGCGTTTCACCAGCTTCCAGAAGGAAACCATCAGTAAAGGGCTTCGCCCGCAATTCAACAAGCTCAGGCGTGAGTTGCTCATCCGCCTGGAACGGCTCGATGAAGACGTAGTGCTCGCCGCCGCGGCGTTCTTCTGATGCGCACTCCTTTATAAATGTTGAGCGGTTTTTCTCGCCGGCTCTGACGCCTCCGCCCTCTCCTCTTCCACACAGGCCCCCGCCCGTTTTATCCGGAAGGTTCTCTTCAACAGCAGGGTCATGGGCTCGTTGTAGCTGTTGTTGTTATGAATAAATTTTTCCAGCCGTTTGATCTCCTCACTTTCGAAGACCCCCCGGCACAGGTTCAGGATTTCCCGTATTTCCCCCTCGCCCAGCTGGCAGTGCGAGATGAGCGGGGTATCGGTTTCCGCGGTTATTTCAAGCCGGTCCTTGAGGGGAAATTGAGCGGCGGCCTGCTCAACCACCTGGATGAAGCACGCAATCTTCGCCTCGGGCAAAGGGGGTCCCTGCAGCTCCGCATCGAGCTGCCGGCGGATTTCCCGTGCTTGCACCTCGCGCCGGAAACTGGTTTCGATGTACCCGGGAATGAGCTCGTACTCTATGGGGCGGGTGATATCGGCGCGGCTCCCCCTTATCACGAAGCGCTCCTTTCCGTTGCTTGCCTCAAAGTAACTCACCTTGAGCGGCTCGCCGTAGCGCCCTTCACTGATAAAGGAGTCCTTGATAATAAACAGCTCCTCGGTGGTGTGCCGGCGGTGCCGATCCGCAAAGCACGGCCCTTCATCAGGCCCGGTCATCGTGAAGTCGCCGGTCGCCCGGTCATAGGCGTAGACCGGCGCACCCTCGAAGGGGGTCACATGCGCCACCTCATTGCATTCTACACATCGTATCCATCGCGCTGGCATAATGTCGCTTCCTGTCGGGTTCTGTCGCTGTTCGGCGGTTAATTTTTAATCGCCGGAAATTCCAAGATGAACGTGGTGCCCTGATCCGGTACGCTGACCACGTCGATGGTGCCCTGGTGCTGTTCCACGATCTTTTTCGACACGTACAGCCCCAGCCCGGTGCCGCCGTCCTTTTCCCTGGTTGAAAAGAACGGATTGAAGACCTCCCGGATGTTCTCCGCGACAATGCCGTGGCCGTTGTCGGCAAACTCCACCCGCACCATGTCGCCCACGTCCCGGGTGACCCGCCGCGCCGTGATCTTCAGCTCCCCTCTCTTACCCATGGCGTTAAAGGAATTGATTATGAGATTCAAAAAAACCTGTTCGATCTTTCGCATATCGACAAACATCAGCGGCAAATCGGGATCGCAGTCTCTCACCACCGTGTGCCCCTCGGTACGGATCCGGTGTTCGACATAGGTCATCATCCGTTCAATCAGTTTGGCGACATCGGTCAGTTCCCGCTTCGCATCATTCTTGCGGGAAATGGTGAGCATACTCCGGCACAGCTCGCCGGCCCGGTCGATCTGATGGAGTATGGTTTCCAGCCGCCCCAGCAGATCCTTGAGCTCGGGATGTTTTGTCTGGATGGCATTCTGAACCAACTGGGCATTGCCGAGCATGGGGGTTAAATTATTATTTAAATCATGCGCGTACCCTGCCGCCAGAAGGCCGACTATGGCCAGCCGCTCGGAGTGGATGAGCTTCTCCTCCAGCACCGCATTTTCCTTTGTGCTGTCTTCCTGCGACTCTTTCATCTGCCGGAACTTGGTTTCGGTCGCCTCAAGCAGGTTGCTTTGCGTTTTTCGGTCATCCAGATTATTGCCGTTAACCGGGTCCGTCTCGCCGTTCTCCTTGCCGTTGCCGGCGCCCGAAAGAACCGTCTCTTTAAAAAAGTTTCTCAGCTTGAGATTGAACCTTCTCTGCTCGATGGCCTTGTCAACCAGGGTGTTGATCTCCTGCAAATTATAGGGCTTGGTCACGTAACCTTTGACCCCGTACTTCATCGCTTCGGTGGCGCTTTTCAGCGATCCGTAACCGGTAACCACGATCACCTCTATGTTGGGGTTGAACTGCTTGATCTGCTTCAGCACCTCGATCCCGTCTATCCCGGGCATCCTGAGGTCCAGGGTCACCAGGTCAATGGGTTCCTGCCGGATGGTTTTCAGGGCGGAGTCCCCGTTTTCCGCGGTAAAAACATTGTGCAACGGCTTGAGAATCATCCGCATGGACTCGCGCGGACCCAGTTCATCATCCACCACCAAAACATTCGCCCGTTCCGTCATTGTGTCCCTCCGCGTTATCACTGTATGCCTGAAACCAACCGAATGCCCCCTGAGAGAGCAAATATCTTGCCACGTTTTATTTTTACGTCGCGAACGTGTTGACGAATCACCTAATCAATCGGCTTTTAAGCAGATTTACTTTACCGGTTAATAAAAAATATTTTCACCGACACGTATGGATCAACTGCACATTTTTGTGCAGCGCTTAGACGCCGGGGGGAATCATCTTATTGAAATATCTGGAAAATATAGGCGTTTGCCTGGTGTGGTACAATTTTGAACAGCGTTGGCCGCAACCCGGCCGTCACCAGACACAACCTTAGGCAACGATGGCGGCATGCGCTCAGTCGCGCTGGTTTGTGATGTGCGGCCACGACGGAGCGTGACCCTCCATAGGTGAACTCCGCTTGTGCCGGGGAATGACAAAATTTTACCCCGCAGCGCCGCTGCGGGGCATCAGTTGCTTCAAACAATCGATTCGCGTAAGACAGTGGATCCACGCGCCCGCATGGGGCGCGACGCGTCCCGGTTTTTTTCTTCCTTGAGGCCGTTTAGTTTCAATCCACGCGCCCGCATGGGGCGCGACCGCACCGGTCGCAGCCTGAATACCGTCAAGGCAATGTTTCAATCCACGCGCCCGCATGGGGCGCGACTTTATGCATGATACCCCCTTTTAATGCTTTATATGTTTCAATCCACGCGCCCGCATGGGGCGCGACCAGGAGGATTTTTCCAGCAAGGTGGAAAACGCGTGGTTTCAATCCACGCGCCCGCATGGGGCGCGACTCAGCGATGTTATAAGCCTTGGCCATCGCATCATCGTTTCAATCCACGCGCCCGCATGGGGCGCGACTATAATACTTAGAATTAAACTTATGGGTTCCTCTAAAAATTGAACAAAAGTCCTATGCAGCATGGCAGGT